>JBNKLQ010000115.1:0-17875 GCA_050292445.1 Promineifilaceae bacterium (SeqCode)
TTTCGAGCCGCTTTTGGCGGCCAGTTTGGCCAATCCCTTTGCGCCTGGCAGGACACATACTTGGCCAAGTTTAGAAGGATTTCTCGGAGGACCTCGAAATGACAAGAGAGGGTTGTTGGTTAAATTCCCGGCTCAATTCAGTTTGCGATGTAAGAAATCAGCGTTTATCTGCGTAAATCAGCGTCCTATTCTTCTGGTTTTGCAGTAGCCTGCAATTTCGGATAGGGCTATAATTTTTCAAGCCCATGATTCGAATTATTGTTGTTCACCAAACTCGTTTGATTGCCAGCCTGATTGCTTCTGTACTAACCGAAGAAGAAGGTATTTACGTGGCGGGTCTGGCCACCTCGGTTGAGGAAGCGCTGGGCAAAGTGGAACGTAGCAACTGCAACATGATGTTGGTGGCCGCCACGCTGCCCAACCAGGGGGCGCTGACTCTCACCCAGGAAATGGTCAAGCTGGACCCCACCGTCAAGGTCATGGTCATCGGTATGCCCGATTCGGAGAACATGATTTTGCAATACGTGATGGCTGGGGCTTCTGGTTACGTTTTGCAGGATGTGACCACAGAACGGCTGCTAGAAAATATCTGGGCGGCGCATAATGAAAAGGCGCTTATTTCGCCGGACATTGCTGCCACGCTCATTAACCAGCTGGCGGAACTGGCCCGCGTCTCCTCGCAGCAAGCACTGGACCCCCTGGCCGTAGAAGAGCTTACGCCGCGCGAGCGGGATGTGCTCAACCTCATCGGTGAGGGGATGACCAACCAGAAAATTGCCGAGCGGTTGGTGGTGGAAGTCGGCACCGTCAAGACGCACGTGCACAATATCCTCAATAAATTGGACGTGGCCAACCGTGAAGAAGCGTCCGCTTTTCTCCCCTTTTTAGAAGATGAAGCAGAGGATGGCCCAGAAACGGCCGTTTCCGACACCTAACCCCCAACCTCTATCCCCGTCTATACCCCATCTCTCTACCCTGACCCATTCCAGTTTACCCGTTTTTTTTCATACTTAAGACAAACTTTCACTTCATTGCAAAGGATGCAATGAGCATCACAATGAAATAGAACGCTGATTTACCTGATTACCCTGATTACAGAAAAGTCATCAGGAAGATCATGGTGATCAGCGTCCCATTATCACAGGAGAATCTCATGCACGTCGTTATGAGTGCTTTTTCAGAACTGGCCCAGGCAGAAACGGCCGTCGCCAACCTGCAAACAGCCGGATTCAGCAATGACAAGATTGGGGCGCTCATGCGCCACGATTTGGCTCAGCTGGAAGCAGCTGATGAGGCATTGATGGGGGCTGGTATGGGGGCTTTGGCCGGAACGGCCGTTGGCGGTCTGTTTGGCTTGCTCATCGGAGCTACAGCGATCACTGTGCCAATTTTTGGCCCGATTTTGGCCAGCGGACTGGTCGCCACCACGTTGGGTGGCGCGGCTACCGGAGCCGTTTACGGCACTTTGTTGGGCCTGGTCGTCAAGCTGGGGCTGATGGGGGAAGATGCCCAATTTTACACAGACGCCCTGGCCAATGATGGGGTCATCATATTCGTAGAGGCGCACGGCGAACGGGCGGCGGAGGCGTGGCGTATTATGCATGAAGCGAAAGCCACCCGCACGCAAAGCACCATGTTGGGCCAATCGCAAAACACATCGATTGCCATGCCGGTCACCGGCTTGTTTCCAGATTCCGCAGAGGCCAGCCAGGCGATGAAGCGGTTGTTGGCTGAAGGCATTGACCAAGGGGAAATTTATTTGATTGATGCCATGAACATGAAAGAGGCGGGCGGGCGAGACGGCCGTTTCCCTTTCCGCTATGCCCTATCACCCGTGGGCGTAGCACCTGTGCCCGTCCCACCAACCGAAGCCGGCCGCCAAACGGCCGAATCCCGCCTGACCAGGCTAGGCATCGACGAATCAGACGCGCCATTTTACCTGGACGCTGTGCGGCAGGGTGGGGCATTGCTCATCGTAACCACAGATGACAAAGAAGAAGCGGCCACCAGCCGCACCATCATGAAAGCGATGGACGCAACCCAAATGGCGGCACTTGCTTAACGTCCCATAAACAATCAAACCAAATTTGCGACGTGGCGCAGGATTAACGATCCAAACGCTGCGTCGTTTGTATATGAAAGAGTTTAAGGGACACAGATAAACACTGATTTACACAGATTTTTTATCTGTGTTTATCTGTGTAAATCAGTGTCCAATTGTCTGAGGAGTTTATTGTGCACGAACATTTATTGCTTGGGGTTGCGGCCGTTGTGGTCTTGGGGGTTTTGGCCCAATGGTTGGCCTGGCGGCTGCGGCTGCCTTCGATTTTATTGTTGTTGATGATTGGTCTGGTAGCCGGGCCGATGACAGGACTCCTTTCGCCAGAGGAAGTGCTTGGTGACCTGTTGTTTCCGCTTGTTTCCCTGGCGGTGGGCTACATTTTGTACGAAGGTGGCTTAAGTTTGCGGGTTAAGGAGCTGCGCGAGGTGGGGGTGGTGGTGTTGAGCCTCACCAGCATTGGTGTGGCCGTGACTTGGGTGTTGGGCGCGCTGGCCGCTCGCTTTTTACTCCAGCTCGCCTGGCCGCTAGCGATTTTGTTAACGGCCGTTCTCGTGGTTACCGGCCCTACCGTCATTGGCCCGCTGCTGCGCCAGATTCGGCCCAAGGGCAAAACAATGGCCATCCTCAAGTGGGAAGGCATCCTGATAGATCCCATTGGTGCGGTTTTGGCTGTGCTGGTTTTTGAAGCCATTTTGTCTGGGCAGTTGCAGCAGGCTCCGCTGCTTATTGTGCAGGGGGTGTTGATTACCGCGCTGGTGGGCGTGGTGATTGGGTTGCTGGCGGCTGGTTTGATGTGGCTGCTGCTGTCACGTTATTGGGTGCCGGATCAGTTGCACAACGGCGTCTCTTTGATGTTTGTCACGCTGGCTTTTGTCCTTAGCGATTTGCTGCATCCAGAATCTGGCCTGTTGGCCGTGACCGTGATGGGCTTTGCTTTAGCCAACCAGAAGCAGGTGCCCATCAAGCAGATTGAGGAATTTAAGAAAAGCGTCCGTGATTTGTTGATTGCGGGCTTGTTCATTATTTTGGCAGCACGGCTTTCCTGGGCTGATTTTGCCCAGATTGTATGGTGGCGCGGCGCGCTGTTTGTGGCCTTTTTGGTGCTGCTGGTGCGGCCTGCGGCCGTTTTCATTTCCACCTTGCGCGCTGATTTATCCGTAAAAGAAAAAACGTTTCTTTCCTGGATGGCCCCTCGGGGCATTGTGGCCGCAGCGGTGGCTTCTTTGTTTGCCTTGCGCCTGGAAGAAGCGGGCTTTGCCGGGTCAGAGGCCCTTGTAGCGCTTACGTTTCTGGTGATTTTGTCCACTGTGGTCATCTATGGCCTGACGGCCGCTCCCCTGGCCCGGTGGCTAGGTATTGCTGAGGACGATCCGCAGGGCATCCTTTTTATGGGAGCACATTCCCTGGTGCGGGAGCTGGCCCAGCTGTTGCAAGCCCACGACGTTCGGGTGGTTCTGGCCGATTCCAATTATCGCAATCATTCTGCCGCGCGCATGGCTGGCTTGACGTCGTATTACGGCAAGATGCTGGATGAGTCGCTTTTGGAGTCGATTGACTTGTCGGGGATCGGCCGTTTTTTGGCGATGACGCCGAATGATGAAGCTAATGCCCTGGCCGTGCTCCATTTTGGCGAAGAGTTGGGCCGGTCGGAGGCATATCAGCTTCAGGCGGGCGATGCTGTGGACCAAAGCGCCGAGCAGCGGGTGCCTCGTCATCTGCACGGCCGTATTTTGTTCCAACCAGCGCTCACCTGTGCCCAACTGCATGCCCTGTTTGATGAGGGAGCTCAGCTCAAATCAACTTCGCTGACCCAGGAATTTACCTACGAAGATTTCCAGGCGAGATATCCGGGAACGGCCGTATCGCTCTTCCTCATCAACAAAAACGGCCGTCTAGACATCTTTGCCGCCGATGGCGAGGTGGTGCCCAGGGCTGGCGATACCTTGATTAGCCTGGTGGCCGAGCCGGAGCTGCGACCCATCTTCAATGGTAATGGTGCAGAGAGAGAGGGTTACTTTGTAAAAGGATAGCCCATTGAGGATTGTTCTTTGGCGCTGGTGAGGTCATTCTGCTGACTGTTAACTAAAAAGCCGATGGCCTCATCGTTATTCGTGCCGTCCATCAGCACGTTTAGACGCCAACCCTTGGTAACCTTTGGTAAATCGATCACTTTTAGATAAGGAGCCAGTTTATCATCCTCTGGTAAGAACTTGGTTAAGCTGTTGGGCGCTAGCCGGAAGAAAGGCCAGTTAAAGCTGGCCCCTTCCAAATGCAGTGGAATTGGCAGCGAATGGATGCCCGATTCCACCAAATCCTGGAAAAAATGGGTACCGTAAGACAGTTCTGGTGGCTTGCCGTCCTGCGCAACGCCCAGCTCGATGAGCACTTTGGTATTGTAGATGTCGGCATAGGTGACGCGTACGCCCAGCTCTAAATTAGTACTGCCCCAACGCCCTGGCCCAATCAAAATGAAGGATTCCCCTTCCATCTGCTTGTTAAGCCGGCCAATGACCCGGCCCAGCTCCAGCTTGGTGTTGTTGTCGGGAATCTGCCGGTATTTTTCTGGATTGACAAAGATGATATAGCGTATTTGTTCGGCACGGCCGTTGGGGATGAGTCCGCGCGAGGTAAAGAGAACATGCGTCTTGGGTACGTCGGTGGGGATCTCAACCAGGTCTTCATTTTTGCGCTGGCTAAGGGGGCGGCATTGCAGCAGATGGAGCTTAAAGTCAGGATACGGCCGTCCTGGTATTACCTCAACGGTGAATTCCATATCGACCGGGGTTTTATACCCCTTTTCCAGACGGTCTAAGGCGGTGCGCATCAGCGTGATAAATTTGCGGTCGCGCACCAGGGCGTTAAATGTCAGCACAAATCGGTCATTTTTTTCCAGGCCACCCACTGAGAGAATGCGCTGTAAATAATCTCCCTTGTCTTGTGAAGCGATATAACGCAGATCGGGGTAATCTAGCCCCAGCACATCGTTGACGGGCAAGGTAATAAACTCATTTTTCTCCAGGTCAACCAGATCGACGTACCATTGGGCATATTGACGCTGGGCAGCGGGCGTGGCTTCTGGGCGCAGCTGGGGGTGGCTGAGGGCAATCATGCGCGGGTAATCGTTATCCACCCGGTCTACAGCGCGCGTGCCGATGCCCCAAACGATGCGCAAAAAGCCAGCTTCTCGCTCAATTTTGGGATGCCAACGGAAAGGATTGCGACTGAAGGCCACTCCGGCGATGGTTGGTAGAAAGTAACGGCCGTATCGCTGGCCACGCACACGTTGCAGCAGCACGCCCATCCGTTCATCATAATCAATCAGCCCGTGGTGCTGCCGGTACAAAATGGCGTCTGGATTGATGGTGCTGGCATAAACGCGCCGGATGGCATCCAGCAAATCCTGCAAGTTTTCCTCTGGGGTTCCCTGATTAGGGCAAAAGTAGCTGCTGTATTTGCCTGCAAAAGAGAAGCCAAAATTATCTTCCAGCAGGCTGGATGAGCGGACAATGATGGGATCGTCCCCGAACTGTTGCAATACGTCACGTAGGTCTGCCTCAATGGCTTCCGGGAATCGTCCCGCTAAATGCTTAGCCTCAATTTGCGGATGATCCCGACGAATTTCGTCCAGTGGTCGGTATTTCTGGTTCATGAAGTTTTCCAGATTATTCATCAGCCGGAAATCATAAATAACCTCACTGCCCAGAAAGTAAGAATCAGGAATTTCAACAAATTCGCTAATGTCCGGGCCGCCATCCGTGGGCTGCTGCTGCAAAATCTTCCAGGCGAGGATCATGCCAGCTGCCTTGCCGCCAATTTTGCCGCCGCCAATGCGCCGTTGGTAGATGTTGCGTAAATCAGCAATGCTCAGAACGTGTTTGGCCACAGCAATAAAACGCAGCTGATCGCTAATCATGCCCTTGATGAGCACCACTTTTATCTCTTGCAGATGATGTTTAACTTTTTCTCGACGATCAGGTGGCAGGGCTTCGTATAGTTCACCCTGGCGGAATAACATTTCCCACGGGGCAATTTCCGGATTAAAGGTGAGTTCGATGGAGTCGGTATGTCCAGGCTGGCTGTCTAGCACATCCTTAATGATGGAATCGAGCAGGGCCAGGCTAAAGTTACTGGCAAAGTAGGCGTCTGTTTGGTAATCGCGAATACGATCCTTGCGCTTTTGCCAGATATGGGCCTGTTCTTGTCCGAACGGATCGTACAAGCCTTCCCGCCGTTGGGATTCCAGCGCTTTTGCTTTTACCTCGGCCGTAAATTTTTCCTGATCGATGATGCCTCGTTGGAACAGCGCTTCACGCATCCGCACGCGAATATCGTAAGCCAGTGTGGGATATTGGGCCAGCTTAATGTAAATATCAATCGTTGGCGTAATGCTGCGCAGCGGGCGTGAACTTTTTGGTACCGGGTGAGGCATTTTGTTTCTCCCTTTTGTTACTGCTCGCCATTATACCGCAGGTTGCCTGGTTGCCAGATTGCGAGTAAAACGGATTGGTTTTTAATGGTTGGTGATGCTACAAACTAGCCACCAACTACCAGCACCTATTAATAAAGGAGCAATATGACCACAATCTTTTCCAAAATTATTGCCGGTGAGCTTCCGGCGGATATTGTCTATCAGGATGAGCTGGTGACGGCATTTCGGGATATACATCCGCAGGCACCGACGCATATTTTGATTGTGCCCAACAAGGAAATTGCGACGGTGAATGATCTGTCTGCAGAAGATGAGCAGGTGGCTGGGCGAATGTTGTTGGTGGCGAAAAAGCTGGCTGCCCAGGCGAGTATTGCTGAAAACGGCTATCGTTTGCTAATTAACTGTAACGATCACGGGGGGCAGGAGGTTTATCATTTGCATATGCATTTGCTGGGGGGACGGCCGTTAGGCCCAATGTTGGCGCGACGGTAATCAGTAGGTCAGTGTTCAGTGAGTCAGTAAACAGACTGAATACTGCTTTACTGATTACCGAATACTGGTAACCGCTCACGGTTCAATCGCATTCACCTCATCCCGGCAGACGCATGCTTCGCGGCTGATAGTGCCGCGAACTAGCAGGCCATCGTATTCGGAGCCAAGGCCCTGTGAAATCCAGCCAGCCATGTTGAAGGGCACTTCACCATCGGCGGCGACCCAACGGCCGTTATAGGTGCGGGCCAGATGGACATGGGTGCCGTTGGAGAAGCCACCCTCGCAAGAGGGGTGCCCTAACCGGTCGCCCGTTTGCACCGGCGTGCCCACCGCAATGCGGTCTCGTGTTTCCAGATGCATGTAGGTAATGGCCCAACCCGTACCGGCGAATTCATCGGCAGGCTGGTTGGGCAAATCCAAATCCACAACCACTGCGCCAAAATCGCTGCGCACGACGATGCCATCGGCCATGGCGGTGACCCAGCTGTCTGACTGGATGCAGCCAAGCTGGTCGGCGGGCGGGGCGAAATCGAGCGCCGCCCAGGCGGAGCCAGCGGCCCAGCCGCCATGTGGCCCACCCGTGAAATACCAGGTTTCTTCATTGCTCCAGGGAAGCTGAAGGTTGGGCTGGCGCAAATCGGCGGGCCACAGTGGATCGACGGTGTAGGCGAAGGGGTTGCCAAACAGCTGATTGTAAGTGGCCCAAAAGCCATTGGGTCCCACCTCTTGCTGCCAGGTGGCGTAGGTGGCGTCGTCGTGGGCGCTGAGCCATCTTTGTACCCCAGCGGTGCCGTGGTTGATGGTGGGGGCATAACCCAGCCGGGTACCGTCGGTGATGGTGAATGTGTTGATGCCGCCTTCGATACGGCCGTAAAATCCCCAGTTGAGTTCATTGGCCGCCCAGCTTAATTGCTCATATAGGTCAGGCTGGTTGCTGGCCCGGTAGCCCAGGGGAAACTGTTCTACCACACCGGTTTGCTGGGTAATCCAGCCTGCACGGTATTCTAGTGCCGCCAGCAAGAGCCGGGGGTTGACGCTGTAGCGTTGGGCCACCAGCATGACAATTTCTGGCCCGGCCAGAAGCTGATTTTCTACCATTTCTTCGTAATTGAGCAGATAGCCATTGAACAGTTCAGCGAATTGACGCACGTCAAAACCAGCGGCGGCCGGACCATACACCAGTTCGCTGTCGGGGATAATTTTGAAATCGGAACCGGCTTGCGTGGCGGAAGTGGGCACGAGCAATGTTTGCCCTACATAAAGCAGGTTGCCATTGTCTAGCTGGTTGATGTTTAGTAGCTGTTCGATGGTGGTGCCGTAAAGTTGTGAGATGTAGCCAAGCGTTTCGCCAACGCCGACGGTGTGCGTTGTCGTGGTGGTGTTGCCGTCGCTGGATACGGCCGTTTCATGCGGTGGATCAGGTGTAGGCGTGCCAAAGTAGGTGGGTTTGGCCAAGGCCACAGCGGGTGACTGCTCTGGGGTGGGGGGCAGTGCGCCGCCGCCGCTAAACGGTGTGAGCACAGGCGTTGGTGGGGGACTGCTGGTTTGGCCTGGGGTGACGAAGACGGCCGTTTCCGGGTCGGGGCGTTCACAGCCCGCCAAGAAAAAAAAGAGCGCAAGAATTAGAAAAGTATGGAGCCACTGCCTGCTGAGTACAAACCTTCTCATTAGCGGGATTGTACCCCAGGAAGTTCTAAAATGGCATGTTTAGGGAGATAAATTTTCTTTGGTGTGAACCCGTTCTGCCAGCTGCACGACTTGCTGGTAAGCGACTGGTTTGGTGAGCACAATATCTGCTTGTTCATGCAGATAGCTCACGCGGGTGCCTTCAATGCTGGTGACAAACACCCAGGTATGCTCAAAACGGCCGTCGCTGCGAATGAATGATAATAGTTCTTCCCCGGATACATGGGGTAGCTGCAAATCTAGCACTACTACGTTGGGTGCATGATCATTCAGATAGGTCTGTGCCTGCTGGCCATCATGAACAATCTGAACTTCATACTCAGCATCTTCAAATGCCGAAGCGAAGAAAGTGGCCAACATTTCATCGTCGTCAATAATTAAAGCCTTTGGCTTTCCCATAACAGTTGCCTTTTACTTTACTGTGTCTTGCTTTTCCCCAGCAACGTCTCCATTTTCAAAACCAATTGCGCGAAGTTAATGGGTTTTGTTTCAAAATCATTGCAACCAAGCTCCAAGCTTTTATTGCGGTCTTCAATAAGGGCGTGGGCTGTTAAGGCGATGATGGGGGTGTTTTTAATGCTTTCAATGTTTCTAATACATTGGGTTGCTTCCCAACCATCCATAACTGGCAGACTAATATCCATTAAAATGAGATCGGGCCGCTCCTTTTGGGCTAATTCTATGCCCTCCTGTCCGTTGTTGGCTACCACAACCTCATATTGACGCAGAAGAAGTCGCTCTACCAAAATTTCCTGGATCATTGGACTATCTTCAACAACTAGTATTTTACTCATAATCTGGTCTCTTTGTCTAGCAAATTGGCGAAACGGCCGTAACGCAATCAAGAAGTTGCGTTGACTTGTTCAGCCATCTGATTTGAATCTGGTTCCTGGACTACAGTTGGCAAGCATACGGTAAAGGTTGATCCTTTACCCAGCTGACTCTGCACAGTAACGTTCCCCTGCATTAGTTTGCATAAGTAATAGCTGATAGCTACCCCAAGCCCTGTGCCACCATAGCGTCGTGTGGTTGAAACATCCGCCTGAAAAAACGGCCGAAATAGCTGGTCAACTTGCTCCTGTGTCATGCCAATGCCAGAGTCTTTAATGGTAAATAATATTTGGGAAACGTCTGCTGGATCATGATGGACATCCAAATTAATTTGGCCCTTTTCTGTAAATTTAGCCGCATTATGTAGGATATTGAGCAATATCTGGCGCACTTTGGCTTCGTCAGCGTGCATCGTGCTAATATCTTCGGCCAGATGAATTGTTAACTCGTTTTGATTTTGCTCCAGGGTGGGTTGGATCACTACCTGGACGCTTTCAATAACAGAGGCAATGGTGAAGGGGCGTAGTTTCAGCTTCATCTGGCCTGCTTCCACTTTCGATAGGTCAAGCAAATCATTAATAATATTTAGCAGATGTTCGGCTGAGATGTTGATTTTTTCCAGACGTTCAGGAATGTTTTGGCTGTCTGAGACTAGAACTGCGGTTTGTTCTTGCAGCAGCTCGCTGTAACCGATGATGGCTGTGAGCGGTGTACGCAGTTCGTGGCTCATGTTGGCCAGGAAGGTACTCTTGGCGCGATTTGCCGCTTCGGCAGCTTCTTTGGCATCTCGTAGCGCGGCTTCGACCTGGCGTTGTTCAGTAGTGTCATGCAGCATGAGGAGACGGCCGTTTAACCGCTGCTGATTATCGTAAAGTGGGGAAATGCTCAGGTTGAAGTCCCATGTTTGCCCATCTCTGTTTAAGCGAAGATCCGCATTGGCTCGCTCCACATCGCGGTACTTGCTCACCAGGTCTGACCATTCCTCAAACACATTCTCAATGGGCCGACCAATGATCTGATTGGTTGGTTTGCGCAACAAGGCTTTGCCCGCAGCATTAACATCTACTACCCGGTACAATTTATCTACTACAAACAAGCCATCATCCATTTGCTCAACCACCCAATTTCGGGCCACAGGGGAAATATCCATCAACCGGTAGCCAAACATCCCCCAGGCCACCACCAGGCCTGTGGCCATGAAAGCGATAGGGGTTGGGTCAATCGTGATCATTGCGGCGAGAGGCGAAATGTATAGGGCGTTGACAATCCAGGGGATAAAGGCACCTAACACAGAGATTCCGATCTGGGCCCGGTACAGGCTGCTTGTGTGTATATAGGCCCGGATCAATAAATAGGTGCCATAGGCCATCAGCCCATAAGAGTAGGCCACATGTACCCAAAACAGGGGACCGCGCACAATGGCCAGATAGGCATAAGGGCCGGATGTGTTCAGCACGACTTCCTGGCGGAAAAGGTGATGAAAGTTGTCGGTTATCATGACGAGCAAAATAATGGCTGGCTCAATAAGAAAGGGAACGGCCGTACGCCAGGTAATCTTTTTGCTTGGATTGGTGTATTCTAAAGCAAAAAACAGCCAGCATACTGGCGCTGCCACAATGCCGATATAGGTGACATTGGCCCAAAACAGGTTACCGGCCAGGGTGGTGCTGCCAACCTCCAGAATATAGAACAACAGCCATTCACTGATGCTAAGCATCATAAAGACAAGCGGCGTCGCGCCAGGAACGTGCCGTCGCTGCCAGGCCAACACGGTAACCGCCAGGGAGATGAGGGTAGAGATAACGATGGGGATGATGTAAGGTGTATATTGCCAGGTCATGTGTGTTTAATTTGGGAAACGGCCGTTTCTGGCTCTGATAATTGTGTGGGCAGTGTCACAACAAAGATTGTGCCTTGGCCTAGCTTGCTTTCCACGGTGATGTGCCCTCCCAGCATTTGGCAAAAACGACTGCTAATGGCCAAGCCTAATCCACTGCCACCGTGGACCCTGGTAAAGGAAGAATCTGCCTGGACAAACGGCTGAAATATTTTGGCCATCATTTCTTCAGAAATGCCTTCCCCATCATCCTTAATTGAGAATTGAATCATGTTTGAGGCTTCATCGCGAACGGCCGTTAGTGAAATTGTGCCGTTCCGCGTGAACTTGATGGCATTGCCCAACAAATTTAGCAAGATCTGCCGCACTTTCGTTTGGTCTGTATGCATACTTCCCAGATCATCAGCCAGCTTCAAGTTCAACTGGTTACCCTGCTTCTCAATTTGAGGCTGAACATTGGTGATAACGTCATTGATTAAAGCGACCACACCAAACCGGCTGCATACTACGTCCATGCGCTCTGCTTCTATTTTGGACAGATCCAAAATGTTGCCAATTAAACCGTTTAGGCTGTGTGCGGCCGTTCCAATTTGGCCCAACTGCGGAATGATTTTTTCATACCCCCATAGCTCGCTCTTTTCTTGAATGAGCTCACTGTAGCCAATAATTGCGGCTAATGGCGTACGTAGTTCATGGCTCATGGTGGCTAAGAAGGTGCTCTTGGCCCGATTGGCTGCCTCGGCCGCTTCCTTGGCTTCTGTCAGCGAGCGTTCGGTTTGTTTCTGCTGCGTAATCTCATGCGCCATGATTAATTGGCCCGTTTGCAGCCCCTTTCTGTTGTGCAGAGGGGATAAAGAGATTTGAAAATAACGCGTCTCCTGACCCTCAATGGGGAGACTGATCTCAGCTTGAGCAGATACTTGACCCTGAAACTGCACCAGCAGCTCTGGCCAACGGGCCATCACTTCGGCAATCGGTTTTCCCAACACGTCACCCTGAACATCCATCATGCGTAAAACGGCTGGATTGGCTTCCAGAATGCGGTTTTGTTCATCCAAAACCAGCATGCCTTCCTGCATTTCATCAATAACCCGCTTGCGAATAATCGGGGTGATTTCTACCAAACCAACTTTAAATATGCCCCAGGCAACAGCGGCCCCGGTAATGAGAAAAGCAATGGGCGTGTAGTCGATATTGCTGCCGCGAACAACCACAAAAAATATGTTGGCCAACCAGGGAACCGTCGCGCCCAGCAGCATAATGCCAATCTGCCGCCGGTGCAGGCGGGCACTTTGCCGGTAAGCTTGCCCTAAAATAATGACGCCGCTTATCAACAACAGGTAGGAATAAATAGTATGTAACCAAAAACCAGGGCCGGGTACCCATTCCCAAAAGGGATAAGCGCCTGAGGTGTTAAGCGCTAGACTGATGCGGAAAAACTGCTGCCAGGGGCTGGTCCACACCAAAACAAGCGTCACAAGCGGCATGACGGACAACAATGCCAGATTGCGCCTTGTAAGTGCAGATGTCCGGTCGGTGAAATAGAGGCTAAAAACGAGCCAGGCTGTGGGCACGATGACGATGCCGATGTATTGGATATTGCTCCAAAAGAGGCGGGAATTGTAGTTGAAATACAGCCCTTCTATGGTGCTGCCTACCAGCCAGATGACGATGCCCAGCAGAAGAGGAAGCAAGGGACGTGCTCCACGCATGGTGCGCCGCTGCCAGGTGTAAACTAATAAAAAGATGGCAATGAGTGAGGCAATGAGTACTGGCAAAATGATCGACGTAATTTTCATGCGGTAACGTTTTGTGCTTCTCTGGGAAGGCAAACTGTGAAAGTGGAACCTTGGCCTGACCTGCTCTCGACCTTGATTTCACCGCCTAACATTCGACAATAATGCTGGCTGATGGATAAGCCTAAGCCGGTGCCACCAAACTTGCGCGACAGGGAAGAATCGGCCTGGGTAAATGGTTGGAATAGTTTTTCTATCTGTTCGTTGGTTAAACCAATGCCCGTGTCGCGCACAGCAAAAGTTACATAGTCGGCATCACAGGAAACGGTGAGATCGACCATGCCTGCTTCGGTAAATTTGGCTGCGTTGCCCAGCAGGTTCACCAATACCTGGTTCAGCAGCGTGGGGTCGGTGTGCATGGTGCCCATGCCCGGCCCATAATTAATGGTTAGCGTGTTCTTGTTAGGAATCATCAAAGGCTGCACGACGTTTTTCACGTTGTGCAACACGTCTGCTATGGGCACTTCAGCGATGCGCAAGACAACTTTGCCTGCCTCAATCTTAGACATGTCCAAAATTTCGCTGATGATGGAGAGGAGTTGGTAAGCGGCCGTTTCTGCCTTGTTCAAATAGGGGAGCAGCTCTGAACCAGCCTCCTGTTCTTCCAAAATCTCTTGCAGTAGTTCATTATAGCCAATGATGGCGGTAAGGGGGGTGCGCAATTCATGGCTCATATTGGCCA
The DNA here is from genome assembly GCA_050292445.1 of Promineifilaceae bacterium (SeqCode). Classification (GTDB taxonomy): domain Bacteria; phylum Chloroflexota; class Anaerolineae; order Promineifilales; family Promineifilaceae; genus Leptofilum. Next base: position 13,816 of record JBNKLQ010000115.1, read on the forward strand.
GGAAAATGCTTTTAGAGCGGTTGGCTGCTTCGGCCTGCTCTTTGGCAATAGAAAGTTCGCTTACAAGACGTTGTTCGGCAGCATACATTTGGGCGTTGGTTAAAACACGGGAAATTTGGTCGGCGGCCAACTGCATGAGCTTTAGCTTATCTTCGGTAAAATGGTGGGTTTCGGGGTGGGTGAGGGTGAGAATACCCAATATATTTTCTTTTCTAAGCACAGGCACAGACAGAACAGAGCCTGCCGCGTAAGGTTGCCTTTCTAATTCCAGCCAGCGCTCATCCAGGGCAGTATTGTGGATAAGGGCCGGTTGTTTATGTTGCAGCACCCAACCCGCAAGACCTTCTTTGAAAACGGCCGTTTCTACCTGGTTTTGCTGGCTTGTTTGTAGATTGGGCCAGGACAAAACGCTATGGGTGATTTGCTGCTTCTCATCAAACAAAAAGAGGCTGCCTCTGTCTGCGCCTGTGGTATCAACCGAAATGTTCAATGTGCTTTGCAGCGTTTCTTTTAGCTCTGGCGTTTGGGTAACGACACGGGCAATCTTCACCAGCGTCTCAAACTGCTGCTTCTGGGTTTCCAGTTCTTGAGCAGCTTTACGTGTTTCTGTAACGTCATGCAAAATGAGCAAACGGCCGCTTGCCACACCACGTTGGTCCAACAAAGGCGAAACCGTTACTTCAAAATGCATAGACGCGCCGTCTAAAGGCACGGCAATCTCTTGTTCAACATCATGTAATTTGTATAGAGGCAGCACTGCCTCGAATGGTCCCCGCAACAGCTCATTGGCCGTTATGCCTACTTTGAGTGGTAGAAAGTTTTGGAATAAACGGGTTGCTGCCGGGTTGAAGTCCAGCAGGCGATGCTGTTGGTTCCAGACAAGCATGGCGTTGGACATATTCTCCAGCACGATTTCCCGGGCAAAGGGAGCAACGTCCAGCAAACTAAGGCGATACAATGTCCAAGCTAACAATACGGCCGTTGCCGCAAAACCAATTGGCGTTAAATCTAAATAAGGGAAAGGGGTAAGTCCGGTTACGTACAGACCGTTACCCAACCAGGGGAAAGTGGTGGCCATAACCAGCCAGTAAGTTTGGCGACGATATGGATTTCGCAGCTTATGTCCCAGGCTCAGCAGCAGATAAGAACCGGCTAGCAGCATGGAGTAAGAATAAAAAATCAATGTCCAAAAGAGTGGCCCATATTCTAGGTCTAGATCAACAAAGGGGGCGTTGGTGTCTAACGCGACACTGCGATAGAAAACACCTAGCTTTGGCTCTAGCCAGACAGTGAGCAAGAGAAGCCAGGGAATAATAAAAAAGATAGCGAAATATTTATTGGGAAATCGCCAACGCCGCGTATATTGCAAACAGAAAACCATAAAGACGGATGAGACGTTGACAATACCAATGTATTGAATCTTCACCCAAAACAGTTTGGCAGCCAGTGTCGTGGAGCCAATTTCCATTGCGTAGCCCAAACACCACAGAGCTGCCAGTCCGGCAAACCAGGCAAACGCCTTGGCTCCTACAGCATCTCGTCTGCGCCAGGCAGACGGGAATAAAATGCCGGAAACGGCAGCAGCAATAAACAGGGGAATGGTATAAGGCGTATAGGTCCAGGCTATAGTCATAAGACAGGTTCTATATTAATAACTGGAATGGTAAAGAAAAACGTACTACCTTGACCATGTTTAGAGGTGAGACCAATTTCACCACCCTGCAATTCTACCAGTTTTCTGGCGATGTTTAATCCCAAACCAGTACCATTAACCTTGTTAACATAGACGTCATCGGCCCGGAAAAACTGCTGGAACACTTTCGTTTGATTTTCAGGCTTAATGCCAATGCCATCATCTTTTATTGCGACAGACAGCATGGGTGAACCCCCGTCCATAATGCACTGCGCTGAGAGGATGATTTGACCATTTTCCAGCGAATATTTGCTGGCGTTGCTGAGCAGATTCACCATAATTTGGCACAGGCGTTCGGCATCAGCCTGAACAAGCGGCAAATTTGAGGGTAACTTTAACTGTATCGTTTGCTGCTTGTCTGCAATTTGCGGTTCCATCAACTTAAGCGCATCCTCTAAAATCGTTTGAAAAGAGAGGGATTCCAAGGTTAACTTGAATTGGCCTGTTTCAATTTGGGTAATGTCGTCCAGATCTAGCGCCAAATGATGAATTCGCTCTGAGCCATCCAGGATATATTGCAGGTACTCTGTTTGTTTTTCTACTGATAAATGTTGCATCTGACGACGAAACATTTGGGTATAAGATTGAATGGCGGTCAGGGGGTTCTTCAGCTCGTGGGATACCATGGCTACAAAGTTGCTTTTGGCCTGGTTGGCGGCCTGCACATCGGCATAGAGCTGGGCGTTGTGCAAGGCAATGGCAATATGCTTGGATAGCCGTCTAAGGAAGCGCATCGTCATGTCTGTCACCGGCTTTGGCATGTCGATAAGGATCAGGTCGTTAATAATTGTGTTGCGATTAATAGGAATGGTGACGCGATAGTTGGCTCGGGGATGCAAACGGCCGTTTTCCGACAGTGGTTCCTGAGTAATTCTCTCCTGTTTTTTATCAATGGCTAAAGTAGAGAGCGCAATCGATTTGTTGGTCTGGTCGTCAAAACCCTGGGCGGCTCGCAGCTGCAATAAATTGCCCTCAATAGAGCCAATCAGGCAGGCAACGGCGTTTGTTTTTTGGCTAATCCAATGCAGTGTCAGCTCAGAAACGGCCGTTCGGTCTAACGTCTTGTTTAACTCCTGGTCAATTTGCTCCAGTAAATTGAGATCCTCCAACCAGGCTTGCTGTAAATCCCGGTAATGCTTCTTTTCTAAAGAAGTTGTGACGCGGGCCCAAAGCAACTCATTTTCGATCGGCTTGTTTAAATAATCCTCTGCACCCAACTTAATGCAAGCCACCACACTATTCACATCATTTAAGGCCGACATGACAACAACGGGGGTTGTGTTATTTTCGGCCTGTAGCTGCTTAAGCACATCATACCCATCCATTTCTGGCATCATAATATCTAAAAGAATCAGATCGAAGCGGGTTTGTTGGCGCAGCTGCAAGGCTTCCTGGCCATTACCGGCACATTGCACCTGATAGCCCCGAAATTCTAACCAGGAGGTGAGTAGGTCCCGAATAAGCTCGTCATCATCTACAACCAGTATCTGTTTTTGACCTGGATCTATATGCATTGTTTACCCTCGTTCTTCTCAATACAGCGTCATCGACAGCCATCTCTGGTAAGCATGTGGGTGTTTTGATAATGAATTGGGGCGATGGTTGCAAAGTGTGGGTGGAGAAACCCCCAGTCTGTCATCTGACAATATGACTCAGCTTCTTGTTTAAGTTAGAATACATACCTTATGTTTCAAGTTAAGAGCTATCATTACACAAGATATAGATAACATGCAAGCTAATTATGTACAGCGGTTACGCTTGACCTTTAGTAAGGGGGGGGCAGCACGCTATATTAGCCACCTTGACTTGGCGCGTACCCTGGAGCGTGCCCTTAATCGGGCCAGGATTCCGGTGGCGTATACACAGGGGTTTAATCGCCGTCCCCGAATGCAAATGGCCACGGCTTTGCCGTTGGGTTATACCAGTGAATATGAGCTGGCTGACATTTTGCTGGCAGAAAGCATGGAGCCGGAACAGGCCCGGCAGCAGCTAATGGCCAAAATGGCCCCAGGCATCGTTGTTTTGCAAGTAGAAGATGTGCCGGTTAGCGGACCTTCCCTACAGGCGATGACGCAATCTTCCACTTATGTGGCTACGCCGCTGGACCCTGTTGATTTTGCTGCATTACAGGCCAAAGTTGCCGGAATTTTGGCAGCAGACAAGCTGGAAAGAGTGCGGGAGCGGCGAGGTAAAAAGAAGGCGTATGATTTACGGCCGTTAATCCTCGATCTCTCCACGACCCATGATGAAGATGGGCAGGTAAACATCCACATGAACCTCTGCCTGGAGCCAGCCAAAACGGGCCGCCCGGATGACGTGCTAGACGCTTTAGGGTTTGATCCGCTGGACGTGCGGGTTCATCGTGTG
>JBNKLQ010000116.1:0-17771 GCA_050292445.1 Promineifilaceae bacterium (SeqCode)
ATCCGAACCAGCCGAACCGCCCACAACGCAGCAAGTCATCACCATCAGCCAGTGCGGTGTGGCCAAGCGAACGGCACGACATCTGTACGGCCGTCAGCGGCGCAGCGGCATCGGCGTGTTTGATCTGGAAGTAGACGAGCACGATTATCCGGCCCATGTGGCCGTCGCCGACGAGAGCGAGCGACTGCTGATCTTCAGTAACTTGGGCCGCGTCTTTCCGCTGGCCGTGGCGGACATCCACCAAACCGAGGAGCTGCGCGCCCCTGGCGAGAGCCTCATTAGCAAATTCCCTTTTCACGGCAATGAACACATCATCGGAGCGCTGCCTGCTGAGGCTGGGCAGTACGTGGTTTTGGCCAGCCAGCGCGGCTGGGTACAGCGCGTCGCCGCCAGCTACTTTGGCAAAAACCTCATCCCCGGCATGTCGTTTCATGACGTAAAACAAGGCGGGCAGGTTACGGCCGTTTGCTGGAGCAACGGCAGCGACGAGATTTTCCTGGCCACCCAGCAGGCGCAAGGCATCCGCTTTCGCGAGACGCAGGTGCCCGCCCGTGGCGGCTGCCTGGGACTGCGCGTCGATCCCAGCGATGAAGTTGTGGCCGTCGCCAGTGTGGTGGAGAGCAGCAGCGTGTTTGTGGTAGGGCACGATGGCAAGGGCACCATCCGGCAGATGAGTGGCTTCCGCATGAACAAAGCGCCTGGCGCTGGGGGCAAAGCAATTTTCAAAAGCGATCAGCTCATCGGAGCCGTGACAGTGCAAGAAGAGGATGACATCTTCATTTTAGCCCAAGGTGGCAAAATCATTCGCTTCCGTGCCAGTGAAGTGCCGCCCAAAACAGGGGTGGTGCAGGGAGTCAACTGCATGGAAGTGCGCAATGATGTGGTATCGGCCGTTGCTGTCGCCACCCTGGAAAAGTAATGACAATTTTTGAAGATGGTGAAGAATATGTTGAACGGCCGTTTGCTGACCTGACTTTGACGCAAGAAGAGGTTACGGCCGTTACCTTTGAAGAATGCACCTTTACCAACTGTAACTTCAGCGAAACGCAGTTCAAGCGCTGCACCTTCCGCGATTGCCAATTTCAAAATTGCGATTTAAGTTTGCTGGATGTGGATTACAGCAGCTTCCAACGCAGTAAATTTGATCAGTGCAAGCTGATTGGCGTGAATTGGGCTAAAGTTAGCCGCGTAGAGTGGATTGAATTCCACAGCTGCAACCTGAGCTACGCTACCTTCATGGAGCTAGATTTAACCAAAGCGGTCATCACCCACTGTTTGGCCAAAGAAGCCACCTTTGCCGAAACCAATCTCACCGAAGCCAACTGCACCCATACCGACTTCACAGACAGCCGCTTCGTTCGCACCAATCTCACCAAAGCCGATTTCCGTGGCGCGCACAGCTACGCCATCGCCGCCGACCAGAACACACTCAAGAAGACCAGGTTTTCGCTGCCAGAAGCTGTGGCATTGCTGCACGGCCTAGACATTATCTTAGAGGATCCGGCGTAACTCCCAGGACTGGCAGTCCTGAATTCAAAATTGCTTAACCAATCAAAACCAAGGACTGCCAGTCCTAGTTTTCAAAAACCAAAAAGGAACCAATCATGTTAGATAAAGCCAAAGCATTACACGATGAACTTATCCGACTCAGGCGCGACATTCATGCCCATCCCGAACTGGGATTTCAGGAGTTCAGAACGGCCGCACTCGTCGCCGATACCCTCACCGAACTGGGTATCGACGTCAAAACCGGCGTCGGCCGTACCGGCGTGGTGGGTCAGATTGGCACGGGCGACGGCCCCACCATCGCCATTCGCGCCGACATGGACGCCCTGCCCATCCTGCAAAAGTCAGACGCACCGTACAAATCGCAAAACGAGGGCGTGATGCACGCCTGCGGCCACGATTCGCACACCGCCATGCTGTTGGGCGCGGCGCATCTGCTCAAACAGAGCCTGGCCGACGGCAATTGGCAAGGCAACGTGCGCTTCCTCTTCCAGCCGTCCGAAGAAGCGTTTGACGCTGACGGCGTTAGTGGGGCCACGGCCATGATTGCCGATGGCGCGCTGGAAGGTGTCGATGCCGTCATCGCGCTGCACGTGGCCTCCGACTATCCGGCCGGAGAACTGCGCTTTCAGGACGGCTACTCGCTGGCCAACGTCGATTCCTTTAAGGCGTGGGTACGTGGTGATGGCGGCCACGGAGCATATCCGCACACCGGCAGCGATCCGCTGCACATGCTCAGCATCATTTTGCCCGCCATTTACGCCATCCCCTCCCGTCGCATCAATCCGCTGCGGGGCTGCGTGGTGAGTTTAGGGCAGGTAAGCGGCGGGGCAGCACCCAACGTTATCCCCAACGAGGTTTACATTCAGGGCACCATCCGCTCCTACCACGACGATGTACGCGAGCAGCTTTGGGCCGAGGTAGAGAATGCGTTCAAGCTGAGCGAGCAAATGGGTGGCAGCTATGAATTTGAACTGGCCAAAGGGTACCCGGCTATGTTCAACAATGAGCAGGTGAATGAGTGGCTGCGGGATGTGGCAAAAGAGATAGGGGAAGAAACGGCCGTACTCAACACCGAGTTTGGCATGGGAGCCGAAGATTTTGCCTACATGACCCGTGAAGCCAAAGGCGCTATGTTTATGCTGGGGGCCGCTATCGACGATGGCATCACCCGCCACCACCACACCGATATTTTCGACATTGACGAAAGCGTCCTCCCCGTGGGTGCCGCTATCCTGGCTGAAACCGCCCGCCGTTTTGTTACCGGCAAAATTCGCTAAGACAGAGGTTGGAGATTTGAGATGAGTTCTTCTCAAATCTCCAAACTTCCCATGGAAATTACACGCCACTTCACTGCCACTACTTTTGTGGTACACAAAGATAAGGTGCTGCTGCACCAGCATAAACGGTATGGCTCTTGGTTACCCGCCGGTGGGCATATCGATCGGGATGAACTGCCAGAAGCTGCGGCCATTCGGGAGGTGAAAGAGGAAACCGGGCTGGATATCGCTTTGTATAATCCAGATGCCATTCTCTTTGCCACTGACCCTGAAGTGTGCCAGCTGCATCGTCCCATGTACCTGTTGCTGGAAAACATCAATCCCTATCATCAACACATCGATTTTATTTACTATGCAACGGCCGTTTCCAGCAGCTTAAATCCTGCCCACGGCGAAACAAATCGCCTCAAATGGTTCAATCAAACTGATTTAGCAAACACTGATATGCCAACAAATGTGCAGGCATGTGCCCAGGAAGCGCTAAAGATATTAGGACAAAAAGATTGACACATTCCGCCAAATGTGCAGAATTTGTCAAAAAGCATGCGAGCGCGTGTGAAGAACCAGAGGATGTACTATAATAATGCAGTATTGAGAATTTCTTGTTTTCACACAGTTTCGTTCAAGTCGTTGGAGGTAAGTTATGGCAGGTCCCGCAAATGAAGATAAGTTCTACCCAAACCGGTGGGTGCGCATCATTTTAATCGCTACAGAAGAAATTGTAGGGAAAAATGGTGTGAAAGCACTGCTCAACATGGGTCGCCTATCTCATTACATTGAAAATTATCCGCCTGACAACATGAAAAAAGAAGTACCGTTTGCCCATGTAGGGCAGCTACAGCAAGCATTTTGGGACATGTATGGAGCCCGTGGCGCGCGCGCGTTTGCCGTACGTGCGGGTAAGAAAACCTTCAACGACGGTCTGGACAGTTTTGGTTCTGTAGCCACGGCCGCTCGTGCCGCCATGAAGATTGGCTCACTGGAGCGGCGCATTGGGCTGGGGCTGCAATTTTTTGCCAAATTCTTTAACCAGGTCAGCGATCAGGAAGTATCGCTAACGGATGACGACAAATCATGGTATTGGAACATTCTCGTCTGCCCCATGTGCACTGATCGCGAGACAGACTCACCCGTATGCCATTTAGCCGTAGGCGTGCTGCAAGGCGCGTTAGAAAACTTCGTAGATTCTGACAAACGCTTCAACGTTTCCCCCACCCATTGCATTGGTCAGGGGGATGAAAAGGGCATTGTGGCCATCGACAAAGACCCACTGTAAACCCTACAATTCCCAGACGGATTTGTGACAAAAGCGTCTCGTACAGGAGGCGCTTTTTTATTTACATAAATAAAGGAACGGCCGTTCTATAGATATTCCCCCCTGTTTTTATGTATAATGCGCACACCGTATTGTCCAGATTGCCCAATTAAGGCAAACAACTCATTGCAGGAGGGATTTAACCTACATCTCATTGTATGTGTCCTAAATGTATAACCTAACCAGCCTAAGGTGACTTCTCGTTAAAGGTTGGTTTCATTATTTGTACCCCTGCATCACAACTGAAGGAGGTTCCAATGTTTCACAATATCCGATCTCTGGCAACATTCGGCCGTTTTTGGCGGAACAAGGCCGGTGTGCTGGCACTGCTTGCTTTGGCACTATTATTTGGTGCCGGTACCGCTGCCTCCAGCTCATTAGTCATCCCCACCATCAGCATCACCAGCGTGAAGGGCGGCGAGAGTGTGACCATCCAAACGCACAACTTCCCGGCCGGGCAAACGTTCACCGTGCGCATGAATAAGATGGGCACGTTGGGAGCCGGGGGGACTGTCGTAGGTACGTTGGATTCTGGTGCTGGCGGGTCTCTGGCTGCTACCTATGCCATTCCTGATGGCCTAAAGGGAGATGCCCAAGTAGCCATTCGCCTGGACAGCGCCCAGGGATATTACAGCTACAACTGGTTCTATAACAATACAGCACCCGGCAGTGTCACCCCAGGTACACCCGGTACGCCCAGTCCAATTTATACTGGCATTCCCACTTTTAAGATAACGGCCGTTACCGAAGGTAAAGACGTTACCATTGAAACCAACAACTTCCCAGCCAACATGACTTTTACTGTAACGATGGGCAAAATGTACACACGCGGCATTGGCGGTATCAACGTCGGCACAATGGATTCCGGTGCTGGCGGCACATTGACGGCCACCTTTGACATTCCCGATGCGCTGAAAAACGATGCGCGCGTCTCCATCCGTGCCCAGACGGCCCACGCCAACCCGTTCTACGCCTACAACTGGTTCCACAACGCAACAGTTGATACTGGCAGCGGGAATGGTGGGGGTGACCCGGTTCCGATTTACACGGGTATTCCAACCTTCACCGTTTGCACCGTTACCAAAGATGGCGACGTCACCATTCAGACCAAAAACTTCCCCAAGAACCAGACATTTGCCGTGACCATGGGTGCCATGTACACGCGCGGCATCGGGGGCACCTCAGTTGGCTCACTACCCTCTGGCGATGACAGCAGCGCCCGCTACACGTTTAGCATTCCCGATGGCCTCAAAGGAGCGGGGCGTATCTCAATCCGCGCCCAGACAGCCCATGCTTACCCTTACTACGCATACAACTGGTTCTATAACGCGACGACGACCACGGACTTTTGTCCATGATGATCTAACAGTTATATTTCGTTTGTAACTGAAAAATTCTAAGATCAATCCCTGGAAACGGCCGTTTCCAGGGATTCTTTTTTATTCTCGCCAGTTCCTTGCTACACTTAACGCCAATGATCGAACTGACCCAGCTGCAAAAAGTGGTACAGCAAAACATTCTCATCAATATTCCCAGCCTGACGGTAGCTGCTGGTGAAATTACGGCCGTTTCTGGCCTGACAGCCACGCACAAAGACACCTTCATCCAGCTGCTCACTGGGTTGACGCCGCCCACCGCCGGGCAAATTCGGCTGGCAGGCATCGACCCCTTTGAACAGCGCACCCTTTTTGCCCAAAAAGTGGGCATTCTCCCGGCTGAAAATGGTCTGTATGAACGGCTAACTGCGCGGCAGAATCTGGAATTTTACTGCCGCCTCTACGGGCTGCCGCTTAGTCGGGCGGTTGAGCTGCTGACCCTGGTTGGCCTGCAAGACCAGGCGCAGGTCCGCGTGCAGCAGCTTGCTCCAGAATTGGCTCGGCGTTTGGCGCTGGGACGCGCAATCCTACACCAACCAGAACTCCTCATTCTGATTGACCCATTCAGCAAAAGCTCTCCTGCATCCGTATCGCTAATCAGCCAGGTGTTGCGCCAACAGGCGGCGGATGGCACGGCCGTTTTGCTAATTGCTGATGAGAGTGCCGCGACAACGGCCGTTTGCCACACCATCATCATTATGAACCAGGGGCGGCTCAGCCACAGCTACACGCCCGGCGACCAACACACGCCACCCAACTTACCCTTCAAAATCCCTGCCCGATTAGAAGGCAAGGTGGCCCTAGTCAACCCCGCCGACATTTTATATGCCACCAGCGACGACGGCCGTACCTACCTTTACACAGAAGACGGCCGTATTCCCACCCATCTCACCCTGACAGAAGTAGAGGAACGCCTGGCGCGCAGCGGCTTCTTCCGCGCCCATCGCAGTTATCTGGTGAACTTGCAGCACATCAAAGAGGTCATCGCCTATACCCGCGACAGCTATACCCTCATTCTCGATGGCGACCAGATGGACGCCACCGAGCCTATCGAAATTCCCCTCAGCAAAAGTGCCGCCCGCGACCTACGCGAACTCCTCGATTTTTAACCCGATTTTTCGTGCCATTCGGCCCGCATTTGCGGCCATTCAGCCCCGTTTACTGCTGTTCAGCCTAAAAACAATGCGGGCGAGCTGACATTCTGCTATCGTGGTGCCTGTAGCAAATGGCCCGAGGTAATTACCCTTTGGCACAGGGTGACTGGTAAATTATGATAATGAAAGGAGCAGTGATGAAACAAAATCGTGCAGTCATTTTTTTAGGGTTAAGCTTTTTGTGGGCCATTGTGGGTTTAGCACGCATCGGAGAAAGCGGCCTAACGAGTTCCGCAATACTTCGGCTGTTTGCCGGAGGCATGGCCTCTGGCGTCACTCTGACTCTAGCCATTAAGACATGGCGGCAGCCTCAATAACAGATGGAAACGTCAATTACTCATCTACCAGCCCGTTGGCAACTTATATTATCGATTGCCCGTAAAGACATCATCACCATTCTGAACCATCCTTACCATTTGATTTCGCTTTTCGTGCCGCTGTTTGTCTCGCTGGTGTTTTTGGTTTTAATGCCCGCACTGTCCAACAGCGACACGATTCGGGTGCTAATTTACGATGAGGGCAGTTCTAAACTGCCCGATCAGCTAGCCTTGTTGGAAGATATGGAAATTGAGCGAGTGGGGTCGGCAACGGCCGTTCTGGAACAGTTAACCGGTGATGTGGTGGCGGGTATCGTTTTGCCCTCTGGGTTTGATACGGCCGTCAGCAACGGCCGTTCACCTGAACTCACCATCTACCTGAACAGCGAGGCGCGATCATCCAGCATCGCCAAGTTTCAGCGCTTTTTTGTGGAAGAAACGGCCGCTTTGCGCGATCCGGCACCCGCCGTCCAGCTCAATTGGGAAGCACGCCAACCAGGCGGCAACGAGATGGTGCCCTTTTCCATAGAAAAATTTCTGTTTACTACCATGGCCTTGTTAACAACTGGCGTTGTCACTTGCAGCACCCTACCCCATTTGCTGCATGAAGAAAAAGAAAACGGCACGCTGCACGCATTACTCAGCTCGCCAGCCACACAAGCTGATATTCTCATGGGCAAAGGCATCTCCACTTTAACGCTCACCATGATCGTTATTTTGGTCGTCTCGCTGATAAATCAGGGGTTTGTAGGCAGTTGGAGCATTACATTAACAGCCATTATGCTCACCACTCTATTCATGATTGGGCTGGGGCTGTTGATGGGGCTGTTGATGCACAAAAATCAGGTTAAGGCAGCCGCAAGTATTGCGGTGTTGGTGATCACCATGCCCAGTTGGTTTAGCGCCACAACAATAGAAAGTCTAGCACCAGTTACTCGCTTAATTTTAAGGTTAATTCCGACGCAGTATATGGTCGAGGCGCTGAATCATTCTTTGAACGGCCGTTCCTGGGTAGCCTCTAGCGGTAGTTTACTCATCTTGCTGGCCTGGACCATTGGCATTTATCTGGTTTTGGTGTGGCATCTGCGGCGCACAGGCTTGCAGTAATCAGTATTCAGTCTTATGAAAGTTTCAATAGTTAACTCAAGGAATAGACAATGATCGAAATTAGGAATCTAAAAAAATATTACGGTGACGACAACAGCATTAAAGCGGTTGACGACATCTCGTTTATCTGCCCGGACGGGCAAATTACGGGGCTGCTAGGGCCAAATGGTGCGGGCAAAACCACCACGCTGCGCATGATTTCCGGCCTTATCAAGCCCATGGGCGGCACCGTCATTGTGGACAACCACGATGTGACCCAGGACTCGCGCGGCGTACGCCAGGCATTGGGCGTGCAGGCCGATATGAATGGCGTGTATCCCCGGCTGTCGCCACGAGAGCAGTTTCGCTATTACGGCCGTTTCTACGGCCTCAAAGGCAAAGCGCTAGAAAGCCGTGTCCAGGCCATCATCGACGAGCTGAAAATGGACGAGATTGCCGATCGTCGCGCCGAAGGGTTTAGTCGTGGTCAACGACAAAAGGTGGTGCTGGGGCGTGCCCTGGTACACAACCCGCCCAACATCATCATGGATGAACCCACCAACGGGCTGGACGTCATGGCCGTACGCGACACGCGCGCCACAATCCGTGCCATGCGTGACCAGGGGCGCTGCGTTCTGTTTAGCACCCACTACATGGATGAAGCGGAACGACTCTGTGACCACATCGCCATCATCGTAGAAGGCAAAATTATTGCGTTCGGTACACCTGTCGCCCTGATGGAAAAGACCGGCAAGGACAATTTGGAAGACGCCTTTGTGACCCTGGCCGGACAGATAGGGTTGGAACGGAGTGAATACAGCCTTCAAAAAAACAACCTCTAAGGCAGCTAGCAAAAAGGTAATCTGATCGATACAGGCAAGCTCGCAAACTTGCAGACTCAAAAGAAGGAACATCATGTTAAATAACGTTTTAAATATCTGGCAAAAAGAATTGATGGACATCGTGCGCGACCGTAAAGGATTACGCCAAACATTGGTGGTGCCCCTCATTCTGGGCATCTTTTACGCCGTACTCAACCCCCTGCTTGGCTCTCTGATCAATTCCCGCCAGGAAGACACGCTGGTGCTACCCGTTCAGGGCCTGGAATACGCTGGCGAAGAGTTCATCAACACCTTTGCTCAGTTCGGCATCGAACTAGAACCGTTTAGCGGCGATCTGGAAGCCACCATCGCCAGCGCCGAAGAGGCCGCCGGACTTATTTTTACACCTGGGTTTGGTGAAAACGTAGCTGATGAACAGGAAGCCACTCTGATCGTACGCACCAACACCACCTCAGGTGGCCTGTTTGGCGGCGGTATATCGCTAGGGCGGCTGGAGCTGGCGCTGAATGCCTATAACCAGCAAATTACGGTGCAGCGCCTGACAGAACGCAATGTCGATCTGGCCGTGCTCGCCCCTGTTACGCTGGATATGGATGATTTGGCCTCGCCAGCGCAGCGGGCAGGAGCTGCGGCCTCGTTCTTCTTGCCCATTTTGGTGGCGATTACGGCCGTTCAAGGCGGCATGTTTATTGCCATCGATGTGACGGCCGGCGAGAAAGAGCGGGGCACATTGGAATCGTTGCTGGTCACCCCCAGCAGCGACGCAGAAATTTTTGTAGGCAAATTGGCCTCAGTGTTTACGATTACGGCCGTACCCATCGCCTTAACCCTTTCTGGCTTTTGGATTGCCAGTAATCTGCTGCCCGAATCCATGACCGAAGGCGCCGGTGCGCTGCCCGTGGCCGTGATTTTGCAGGCCATCCTGGTCTCCTTGCCGCTGGCCCTGTTCGCCAACGTTATCTTGATGGTGATTAGCATTCGCACCAAAACCTTTAAAGATGCGCAATCAGCCCTGTCGCCTGTCATCTTTGGCGTACTGTTCACCGCCATGGCCGCCGCCTTTGTCCCCCCCACCGGGGCCAGCCTGGCCTATCTGATACCCGTTTATGGTACCTCCGCAGTGGTTGGTGTGCTGACGCTGGGTGGGATTGTGCCTGCCAATGCGGTGCTCTTCAGCATCATTGGTAACTTACTGGCGACGGTAGTGGGTGTCATTTTCGCCATGCAAATCTTCAATCGGGAACGTCTACTGTATAGTATGTAACCTTACAGGCAGATCTACCATCTAATAATAAAATCAAACAATTAGATACAAACCTGACAGCTCAACAAGGGGTGTCAGGTTTTTCCCATTAAAAGCGTTAAGCACACGAGGGCATGAAGCAAACCACAGAAAAAGTTTTGAAAAACGATGGGCAATTTTTCTGTGGTTTGCTCAAGTAAAAGCCCATTTCGCGCCCATTCTAATTCAAAATTCTATTAGGCTTTTACATATGAAATGGTTTTCCTTTGGCAAAAAGAAAAAGAAATCGGCAGCTCAGGTGAGCGTGCTAGAAGTAACAGATCAATCGTTCCAGGTACAGGTGATTAATCGCTCCTACAAGATGCCAGTGCTGGTCGATTTTTGGGCAGCATGGTGCGGCCCCTGCCGGATGCTTGGTCCGGTGCTAGAAAATTTGGCAGAGGAGCCAGACAGTCCGTTTGTGTTGGCCAAACTGGATACAGAACACAATCAGCAAATCGCCAGAAAATATAATATTCAATCCATTCCAGCGGTGAAGATGTTTCGGAACGGCCGTATCGTTGACGAATTTACGGGCGTTTTACCCAAAAGCCTTGTCAACCGCTTCGTGCAAAAAGCAGTGGCGGCCCCGGCCCCACCCCTTGGCTTTCAGGGCAGTGACGATCCGGCGCAACGGCTGGATCAAGCGCAGCATCAGCTAAAAAAGGGAAATGGTCTCAACGCGTTCACCCTCCTCAAAGATTTCCCCGATAGCGATCCATCTGAGGCGGCGCAAGCGCTGCTGCCCCTGGCCCAATTTATGGTTGATGTGGCTGATGGCGATGCCCTGACGGGCGTAGACACGCTAGACAAGTTGTACCAGCAAGCAGTGCTGGCACTGGAACGGCGTAATCCTAAGAAAGCGCTTGCCCTCCTGGCCGAAGCTTTGGAAGCTGGCGAAGAAATTGACCAGCCGGTGACAGCAGGCGTCATGAATTCGCTCTTTGCGCTGCTGGGAGAAAATCACAAACTCACGCGACAATACCGGGATATGGTAACGGCCGTTTCCCCCTAAACAAATCAGCGGTATCATCTAGTCATGATTCTGCTGCGCACTTTCATCTTCATCCTCGGCCTATTTTTGGCCGCCTACACCTTTATATCGGCGACCCGCACGTTTGTGCTGCCGCGCAGTGCCTCGGTAAAGCTGACGTATCTTGTTTTCCTTTCTGTACGAAAACTGTTTGAACTGCTCATGAAAGCCCTGCCCACTTACGAACAGCGGGACAACCTGATGGCAATCTATGCACCCATCAGCCTGCTGCTGATGGTGCCTGCCTGGCTGTTCATCACCACCATCGGCTTTGCTTGCATGTTTTGGGCCTTGGGCACCACACCCTGGTCCGAAGCATTTCTACTCAGCGGCTCCTCCATCCTTACCCTCGGCTTTTCCACGGCAGACACGATGGGCCAAACCATTTTGGCCTTCATCGAAGCCACAACAGGCTTGATTCTAGTTGCTATGTTAATCTCCTATTTGCCTACCATGTATTCTGCCTTCTCCCAGCGGGAAGAGGCGGTATCGCTGCTGGAGGTGCGGGCCGGGTCGCCACCAACCGCCCCAGAGTTAGTCTGGCGGCTGCACGGGTTAGGCAATGCGCAGTTGGCCCATAACTTTTGGGAGTATTGGGAACGTTGGTTCACGCAAATTGATGAAACCCATACCTCATTGGCCGCGTTGGTATTTTTTCGCTCACCACGGGCACACCAAAACTGGGTGGTGTCGGCTGGCGCGGTGCTAGATGGCGCAGCGATCTTCCTGGGTGCCGTCCAGCAGCCTGATGGCACGTCACTGTCTCATGGATTGGTCATTCGGGCCGGGAATGTGGCGCTGCGCCACATCGCCGACATATTTCAGGTGCCGTACAATACCGATCCACATTATCCTGATGATCCCATCAGCGTAACGCAGGCTGAATTTAATGAGGCATATGATCGCCTGCTCAGTCAGGGAGTGCCCATGCGGCCAGATCGAGAAGCGGCGTGGCAGCATTTTGCTGGGTGGCGGGTGAATTATGACAGCGTGTTGGTGGCTCTGGCTCGCCTGACGATGGCCCCGGAAACAGACTGGTTGTCCGATTACACCTTTGTACCAGCAAATACGGAGATGGGGGAGACAAGCGGCCGTTTGCAAAAAGTGCGGTAATCGGTAAACAGACATCCAATTATCGATTACTGAAAAAGTAGCAAATCTCGTTATAATGAACCAACCCGATTTGGCTACGAATTGCCCACGGAGCAATGAATTGACAAAGCATGAGATAGGTTGGCTGGGCGGCGTAAGCGCAAGCCAAACGGCCGTTACCCACGACACCGATGTCGAAAAAGAGCAGGATACCCGCCAGGACGAAGCATTGGAACCGCTCTGGAAGGTGATTGCCCACGACGATCCCATCACTACGATGGAATTTGTGGTGCGCATCATGGTGCAAATCTTCAAAAAGCCCATCATCTTTGCCGAGGCGATCATGTGGCAAGTGCATAACGAAGGCTTGTCGGTGGTCGATACACTGCCCAAAACTGAAGCCGAACAGCGCGTCAAAATGGCGACAATGGCCGCTCGCCTGGAAGGGTTTCCTTTCCGCTTCACCCTGGAACCCGCCGATTAACCCATCCCCTAATTCACTAAATCCGCATATAATTCTGGCCGGGGCGCGGCGAACAGTCGCCCCTCTATTTTTTATCTGGAGAAATTGATGATTTCCAAACGTCAGGTACGCCGACCGCTTCGACCGGCTACCATTGGGTCAGCCTACTACGGTTTTTTCTGGCCAATGGTGGCCATGTATGCTCCTTACTTAAATGTATACCTGCTGGAGCTGGGCTTCAGCGGCACGCAGATTGGTGTGTTAGCGGCCGTTTTCCCTCTGTTTGCCTTGGTTGTCGCGCCTACTCTTTCAGCCCTGGCTGACCGGCGCGGCTGGCGGCTGCGCCTGCTACAGATCAGCCTGGCAGGCTGGGCGGCTGTGCTGCTAGTGTATCCTTTTCTGACAAGCTTTACCGCCTTCTTGCTGCTGGTCATCGTAGAATCTACCATGCGCAGCCCCAGCCTGCCCATTGCCGATGGTGTAATTGCCCGCATGGCTACCCGCCACCGGCTCAACTTTGGCGATATGCGATTGTGGGGATCGTTTGGTTTTGCGGCCGTTTCCATTTTGAGCGGCATGGTGTGGCAGCAGGTTGGGTACCGCACCATGTTCCTGGCTGCGGCTGTGGCCATGCTGCCAGCCCTCTTTATCTCCCGAAAGCTGGAAGAGGGGGAATTGGCGGTGACAAACGGCCGTCGCTCCATCCTCTTTTTAGCCCAAGACAAAGGTCTAGTGATTTTGTATGTCAGCGCTTTTTTGCTAGGCATGGCCATGTTTAGCACCTTCATCTTTGGCGGCGTTTTCATCAGCCAGCTGGGTGGCAGCGAGACACACATCGGGCTGCTTTTTGGCTTGTCGGCTTTGACCGAAGTGCCTATCATGCGCCGCAGCGGCGCGATCATCCGGTGGCTGCAAGGCCCGCAAACATTGCTACTGGCCATGTTTACTCTGGCCATTGCCCTGTTAGGATTTGCGCTGGCCTGGTCGCCTATCGTGTTGATCATCGCTGGTGCCGTTAAAGGGGTTGGCTACGGTTTGCTGATTGTGGTGATGGTTCAGCTGCTCAATGAACGCGCTCCGGAAGGTTGGAACTCCACGGCACAGTCGGTGTTCCAGGCTGCGTTTCTGGGACTGGCTCCCTTGCTCACTTCTGCCCTGAGCGGTTACATTTATGATGTGTGGGGCGGGGATTTGCTGTTTGGCTTGATGACGGCCGTTATCTGCCTGAGCATTGTTTTGCTGCTGCTCGCTATGCGCCAAAACTGGTTCGCGCCGCATCATTGGGAAATAAATTAGGTTGAGGCACAAGCCAACGCTGATTTTCACAGGCCAAATCTGTGTTCATCTGTGTCCAATTCTTATAAGGAGAATGTGCTATGAAAATATTATTTGTCGGTGGGACTGGCATCATTAGCTCTGCCTGTTCACAGTTAGCGCTGGAACGAGGTTACGAACTTGTTTTGCTTAACCGGGGTCAGTCCAGCCGCCAGATTCCCGAAGGTGCCAGACAAATTCAGTCTGACATTCGCAATTTGGCCGCAGCCAAAGAGGCCCTGGCCGATGAGCATTTTGACGTTGTGGTGAACTGGGTCGCTTTTACCCCAGAACATATCGCCACCGATCTGGAATTGTTTACGGGCCGCACCGGACAATACGTGTTTATCAGCTCTGCTTCAGCTTACCAGACGCCGCCCACTCATTTGCCCATCACCGAGTCCACCCCGTTGCACAATCCATTTTGGGCCTACTCGCGGCAAAAAATCGCCTGCGAAAATCGGTTAATGCGGGCTTATCGTGAGAATGGCTTTCCGGTGACGATTGTACGGCCGTCTCACACCTACGATCAGACCCTGCTGCCCATACGTGGCGGCTACACCGTCGTCAATCGGATGCGCCAGGGCAAGAAAGTGGTGGTGCACGGCGATGGCACCTCACTCTGGACGCTGACCCATCACCGCGACTTTGCCAAAGGGTTTGTGGGCCTGCTGGGTCACCCCGCCGCCATTGGCGACGTCTTCCACATCACCTCTGATGAGCTGTTGAGCTGGAACCAGATCTTCCAGCAGGTCGCCGCCGCCGCCGGGGCAGAAGCCCAACTGGTTCACATCTCTTCTGATACGCTGGCGCACCATGATGCCGATTGGGGCAGTGATTTGCTGGGCGACAAAGCGCACAGCATGATTTTTGATAACAGCAAAATCAAGCGGCTTGTACCCGATTTTGTGGCCACCATTCCATTTTGGCAGGGCGCACAAGAAATCATCGCCTGGTACGATGCCGATCCGGCCCGGCAAACCATCGATCCAGCCTTTGACCAGCTGCTGGATGATCTCATTGCCCGATATGACCCAGTTCAAAAATAACAAAGAGAGGAGTGAGCATTCTCAGATGCGAACGGCGCTGCCCGAAGCCGCATACTTCGGCTGCGCTCAGCACAATGCTTACTCCTCCTTATAGGGCCGTTGCACAGTAGGTGTGGCTGCGTTACACTCGCCGCTTTTACAGAAACAGTTGTTGCGTTAGGGAGAGAACCATTTGCTGTTACCCTTGCTAAAAACGATGCGTCCACGGCAGTGGACCAAAAACGGTTTTGTCTTTGTTGCCCTCTTTTTTGACAGCAAGCTGCTAGAAGTAGAATATTTGCTGCCCACCGTAGGTGCGTTTATTTTGCTGTGCCTCATGTCCAGCGCCGTTTACATCATGAATGATCTGGCGGATATTGAAAGTGACCGTCAGCATCCTGTTAAGAAGGAACGGCCGTTGCCAGCCGGAACCCTCAATCCCCAAGTTGCACTTATTGCAGCCATTGTTTTTGCCATCGGCAGCTTAGTCGCTGGCTTCCTGCTCAATTGGCAATTTGGCCTGGTGCTGTTAGCCTATCTGCTCAGCCAGATCGCCTACTCTTTTTGGCTCAAACATGTGGTGCTGCTGGACATTTCCATTGTGACTGCCGGTTTTGTCCTGCGCATCGCCGCAGGCGTCACCGTCATTGACGTGCAGCGATTTTCCCCCTGGCTTTACCTGTTTGGCGGCTTTTTGGCCCTGTTCATGGTGCTGGGCAAGCGGCGGCATGAGCTAACGCTGTTGGGTAGCAAGGCAGACAGCCACCGGGCCATTCTTAAAGAGTACAATCTGGAATTGATCGACCGCCTTCTAGGAATGGTTACCACCAGTGCTGTTGTCTCTTACAGTTTGTACACCTTTTTATCTGAAGGGCTGCCGGAAAACCATCTGATGATGTTGACCATTCCCTTTGTCTTGTACGGCATTTTCCGCTACCTCTATTTGATTCATGTACAGGAGACAGGTGGCGCGCCGGAAGAAATTTTGCTGCGTGACCGTCCGTTTCAGGTCACGCTGGTCTGTTTTGCCCTAGTGGTATTTTTAACTCTCTACGTTTTTGGACAATGAGTGAATTTAGCGCCGTGTCGGAAGCAATGGCTCCAGGTAAGATTATTTTGTTTGGTGAACATGCGGTGGTATACGGCCGTCCCGCCATCGCCGCCCCCATTTCCCAATTACGCGCCAGAGCCACCGTCTCTCCATCCTCCAGCAACAACTGCTACCTCATCGCCCCTGATTTAAACCGGCACGACCGGCTGCAAGATTTACCTGATGATGATGCCCTGGCAATGGCCGCCCGGCTGGTGCTGAAAGCGGCCCAAATTGAATCCACCCCGGACGTGACAATTCACGTCAAAAGCCAGATTCCCATTGCCAGCGGCATGGGCAGCGGCGCAGCCATCGCCGCCGCGATTATTCGCGCCCTGGCGCAGCACCTAAACCGGCCGGATTTACAGAGCAACGAGATGGTTTCCGCGCTAACTTACGAGGTGGAGAAGATTCATCACGGCACCCCCAGCGGCATCGACAACACCGTCGTGGCCTACGAGCAGCCGATCTACTTTGTGCGCCAATCGCCGCAAAACCAGATTGAGCCGTTCACCGTGTCCGTGCCGCTGCGCTTTGTGATAGCCGACACGGGCGTGCGCAGCAGCACCAAGGTGGCCGTGGGGGATGTGCGCCGCCAGTACAATGAGCAGCCAGTCCAATTTGCCCACATTTTTGATGAATGCGGCCGTATTGCCCAAGCCGCCCGTCAAGCCATCGAAACAGGCAACACACAACAAGTAGGCCAACTGATGACCGAAAATCACGCCTGGCTGCAAAAAATGACAGTTTCCTCCCCGGAACTGGACAATTTGGTGGAGGCAGCGTTGCAAGCAGGCGCGTTGGGTGCCAAGCTGAGCGGTGCCGGGCGCGGGGGCAATATGCTTGCTTTGGTGGAGGATGAAGGAATGGAAACGAAAGTCACAACCGCTCTGCAAAACGCTGGCGCAACTAACATCCTCACCACCATCCTTACCTAAAACAAATCACAAACGCAACCAATAGATGAATCACAAATCTCTGTGGATTCTGGGGCAAATAGTCATCAGGCACTAAATTTAGCCACTCTATCTGCTGATTTGTAAAATGCTTTTTTACTTTGTGCACGCTTCTCCAGCTACAGGCATACGTACGCGAACGCAAATAAGGGTTTTTCAGTAAAAGGAAAAATGCACAAAAAAGCACCAATTGGTTAAATTGGTAATTATCACAAAACCAAACCAAGAGGTGCTATATCGTGAATATTACCCTAGAAGCCTACGAAAATCAGGTCATTGCCTTCAATTTTGCTCATTTACAACACTATTTGAGCCAATTGCCCGATACGCGAAGCAATCGCGGCAAGGTCTATCCCTTACCGTTGATCCTGACTTACATCTTGATGGCCAAGCTGGCTGGCTGTGACAAGCCCAGCGCCATTGCCAGCTGGGTCAGAGAGCGGCAAGCGGCTTTGTTGCCGTTGTGGGAAAGTCACCACCAGCGAACCCCGTGCCTCAACACGTATCGCACAATACTAGAAGAGGTGATTGATGAAGAAAGGTTAGCCGAATTGTTTAGAAGCTATCTGCATGAAACCTATGGCGGACAGGAGAGCCAGCTGGTGGTGATGGATGGCAAAACGTTGCGCGGCACAAT
>JBNKLQ010000117.1:0-17692 GCA_050292445.1 Promineifilaceae bacterium (SeqCode)
GAGTTCGGGTACCAGCCCCTGCCTGGACTGGACGAGCACCTGGTCATGGTGATGGAGCGCAATCCAGATGAGGGGCAGGCGGCCCTGGAGTACCTGGCCACCAGCCGGCAGCGTTGGGCAGCCCAGGCGGCCCAAATCGAGCTGGATGCCCGCCAGTTGGAATTGTGTGAAACGGCCGTGCAAATCGCCGAGGTGCATCCTGGTTTGGCAGCCGGGGATTTAGTCGGCCCAGCCAGCGCCCTGCTGCGCAGCTTCAGCCGCATCAGCACCGATGTGGCTGCGGCCTTGCAGCAAGAAAGCGCCTACAACCAGCGGCTGGCCTTGCACGCTGTAGAAGATCGCCTGGATGGCCTACTTCGGGAGTTAACTCGAAGCAACGAACCATACGCCGCCCGCTTTCGCCCCATCGCCGCCAGTTGGCGGCACATCGTTGGTGAAAAAGGGGCGCGGCTGGCCGAAGAAGCCGAACTGCGCCAGGAGATCGACAGTCCGTACATCATCGGCGTGCCGCTAACGGAAAAGCAAGCCATTTTTATTGGGCGGCAGGACGTAAGCAGCCGCATTGAACAGCTGCTGCTAGATCGCCGCCAGCCACCGCTGCTGCTTTACGGCCAGCGGCGCGTGGGCAAAACGTCGCTGCTAAACAATTTGGGACGGCTGCTGCCCAGCAGCATCGTGCCCCTGTTTGTCGATTTGCAAGGTCCGGCCTCCCGGGCGCAGGACGAGGCGGGCTTTTTGTACAACGTGGCCCGCAGCATGGTCCAGTCGGCCAAACGGCAGCGGGGCGTGTCCCTGCCACCCCTCAGCCGCGAGCAACTGCACGATGACCCATTTACTCGCTTTGACGAATGGCTAGACGAGGTAGAGGCGGCGCTCGGTGGTCACCTGGCGCTGCTCATGCTGGACGAGTTTGAAGCGTTGGAGCGGGTGCTGGCCCGGCAGCGTTTTGATGAAGAAATTGTGCTGGGGATGCTGCGCCATCTTATCCAGCATCGGCCTAAATTTAAGGTGCTGCTTTCCGGTTCACACACGCTGGCAGAATTTTCGCGCTGGTCCAGCTATTTGATCAACGTGCAGGTGGTGCACATTGGCACTTTGCACCCGGACGAGGCGCGGCAGCTGGTGGAAGCACCCGTCAAGAATTTTGCCCTGCGCTACGAACCGGCCGCCAGCCAGCGGGTGCTGGACCTGACGCGGGGGCATCCGTTCCTGGTGCAGCTCCTCTGTGCCGAGATTGTGGCCTTGAAAAACGAGCAGCCCCCGGCGCAGCGCAGGTTGGCAACGGTGGGGGATGTGGAAACGGCCGTACCTGAAGCGCTCATCCACGGCAGCTTTTTCTTCGCCGACATGCGCAACCAGACGGACGAGGTGGGGGGGCAGGTGCTGCATCTGCTGGTGCAAGCGGGTGAAAAGCAGGCGCTTTCGCGTAGCCAATTAGAGAAGGCGATGGATGGCGTGGAGCTCTCCCAAACCCTCACCCAACTCCAGCAGCGCGAACTCATCGAGCCGCACAGCGACGGCCTGCGCTTCCAAATTGAGCTAGTGCGCCGTTGGTTTGTGCAGCAGGGGTGAGAGAAGATTTATTCATCTGGCAAATATCTGAAAGCGAATAGGCGTCGGCTATCGCCAAAATACACAAAAACATTGTTGTCATTGGCAGCAACGTAAAAGCCTCGCTCATCTTGAGGTTCAAGATTCTCAGAAGTGAATTCAACCTTACCCAAAACAGCTCCTGTTTGAAGGTCCAAAGCCATAAGTTCAGCGGCAGATGTTAAATAATATGCGCGAGTATGGTCAATAGCGACATTGCTGATAACATTTTCGCTCGTTTCCCAAAGCAAGTCGCTTGTTTGTAAGTTGAAAACCCGAACTTTGCCGATATTTTTCCTTGATTGAGCAGTTCTAAAAACAACAATGTCATTCAATAGTATGGGCGGCTGATAAATTTCAGGCGTAAGCTTTGCCCAAAACTCAAGGGTAGACAAGCTGCTTTGTGGATTGATAGACGCATACCAATAAGCGTAATAGCCTAATGAACTTAAGGGATATTCCCACTCAACTTCACGTGGTTCGCTCAATATTTCTCCCGTGGAGGCATTAAGTAAAAAAAATTCAGTCGTGCTCACTCCTATTATTTTGTTAGCGATCAAAGATCCGATCTGGCTTCCACTGGCAATTGGGATGGTTTGCATCCAGTCAACGATATTTGTGTCAATATTGTAAGCTACCACGTTGGATGGGGCATTCCGATGCCCATCGTAACCCAAATAAACATGAGAATTGTCATAGGCAATGTAATTTACGCCAGTATTAGTGGGCACGGAAATACCAGAAGCCGATTTCGAAATTATTTCTCCATCGGTTGTAGAAAAACGCACCAGGTTATTGTTACCACAACGACCTTGAGTTCCGTACATGAACAACCTTTCGTTATAGGCAACCAAATTGACGCCGTTTTGAGTTCTAGATATGTAAATGTCGTCCAGAAACCATGCTGGTTCGAAATTAGATAATGTTTGATAGGTACGGGATGATGAAGCTTTTGTCTTCCCACAATTCAGACTGGTCAATATAGTTTGCGTACAGAAAATTATGGCAAGGACGGGTATTCCAATAATGAGTGTTAAACGTCTTGTTTTTTTGTTCATTTCCTCGCTCCGGCACGGTTTTCAGCCAGCACGAAACCATATTCGGTTGCACCTTAACCTCTGGTTGCGCTGCCTCTTTCTTTTTGCTGAATTTTGGGATTTTAGCATAGGTTGAGTGGAAACGGCCGAAACCTCGGCTGCGGTTCGGACTTTAGCTGCGTCGCCAATTTCTCTTTGCTGAATTTTTGGGTTTTGGGTGGGTTGTTTTTCCCAAGGAAGAAGGCGAGGGGGAGAGGGTGGGAAACGGCCGTTGCCTCTGTAGGTCAATTTTGCAAAATTGACCTCTGCTGGCGCGCGGTCTTCAGCTAGCGCGAAACCTTATCTGGCCACGTCGCTGGTTTGCAGGGCAGGGGAATTAATCGCGAGGGAACGGCCGTAATCCCCACGCGCCAACCATGATTTTAGAAACGGCCGTTTTTGTTGTACCATTCCTCAAATGAAGAAAACATAACAGTTGAACAACTTTTAGGAACGCAGAGTTTCACAGAGCTAAACGGAGTTTCACAGAGAGTCTCTGCGCAGCTCTGTGCCTTCTCTGTGTCCCTCTGTGTTCCGCTTTTACGATTCAATTAGGAGAATCCCTCTTGAACAAGCTGCATCCCGCATTTGATTGGCACGAAGTCGCCCGCCTGGCATTATCCTCCCGCATTTTGGACGAATTAGAAGAAAACGAACTGACGCCGCAGGGCTTGGTCACCTACCAATTTTCGGCGCGGGGGCACGAGTTGGGCCAGCTGCTCATCAGCCAGCTGCTGGACCGGCCACATGACGCCGCCAGTGCCTATTATCGTTCACGGCCGTTTCTGCTTGGCTCTGGTCTCACATTAGTCGAAGCACTCGCTTCCGACATGGCCCGAGTAGGTAGCCTGAGCGGTGGGCGCGACGTGGGCGTGGTGTTTAGTTTGGTCCGCCGCAAGCGGGCGTTGGTATTACCCATGGCCGGAGATGTAGGATCGCAGTACACACCAGCCGTGGGCTGGGCGCAAGCGATCCGTTACCACAAAGAAACATTAAAAACGGCCGATGTCGATGACAGCATTTCGGTGGTGTTTGGTGGCGATGGCTCTGTAGCGACCAACGGTTTTTGGAGCGCGCTAACGATTGCCACTACGCTGGAGCTGCCGTTGCTGTTTGTGATTGAAGACAACGGCTATGCTATCTCCGTCAAAGGACCCGCCCAAACGCCGGGCAGCAACATCGCTGCCAATCTGGCCTCGTTCAAAAATCTGGCCATTTGGGACGGCAGTGGCACCAACCCAGCAGAAACGGCCGAATTGGTGCATACGGCCGTACGCGAACTGCGGGCGGGCAATGGGCCGGGGCTGTTGCGGCTGACCATGCCGCGACTGTCTGGCCATTCCAGCGTAGACAACCAGGCATATAAAGGTGAAAAAGAGCTGGCGGACGAATGGAAGTTGGACCCCATCGCCAAACTACATGATTATTTGGTGCCAGCCCTGATGCGCGAGAATGAATGGGAAAACTTGAAAAATCAGGCCAAGCGGGACGTGATGAAGGCGCTGGACGAAGCGAAGAAGCAGGCGCACGGTGATCCGGCGACGGTGACCAATTTTGTACTGTCAGACCCGGAGCATCCTCAACAAGTGGGTGGTTTGGTAGCGGTGGGGATTGAGCTGCCAAGGGTAACGTCAGGTCCCAACGGGACGGCCGTTCCCAATCCACCTGATCCACGCCGTATCAACATGATCGAAGCCATCCGGCGCACGCTGGATGTGGAGTTGGCCCTCAACCCACGACTGCTGGTTTTTGGTGAGGATGTTGGCTTAAAGGGTGGCGTCCATGCCGCTACGCTGGGGCTGCAAACCAAGTATGGCGACGACCGCGTCTTTGACACCAGTCTGAACGAAGAGGGCATTATCGGCCGATCCGTGGGGATGGCCTATGCGGGACTGGTACCGGTGCCGGAAATTCAGTTCCGTAAATATGCCGACCCGGCGACGGAGCAGATCAACAATTGTGGCTCGGTGCGCTGGCGGACAAACGGCCGTTTTGCGGCCCCCATCGTTGTGCGAATTCCCGGTGGCTACCGCAAAATTGGCGATCCGTGGCACAGCGTTACCAGCGAGGTGATCTTCGCCCACCAGCCCGGTTGGCTATTTGCCGCTCCCTCCAATGCAGAAGACACCGTGGGCTTGCTGCGCACGGCGATGCGGGGCAACGATCCGGTCATCTTTTTTGAACATCGCGCCATGTTAGATGCTGCCTGGGCCAGACGGCCGTATCCCGGCGATGAGTACATGCTTCCTTTTGGCCAGGCCAAACAAATCACTAATGGCGATGATCTGACAATTGTCACCTGGGGGGCGATGGTAGAGCGCTGCGAGCAGGCCTCACAGGGCGTCAACGCCAGCATTGAGATACTCGATCTGCGTACGCTGGTACCCTGGGACAAGGCGATGGTCTTGGCCTCTGTGCAAAAAACGTCCCGCTGCCTGATTGTGCATGAGGATATTGGCCTTGGCGGCTTTGGCGCAGAAATTGCGGCCACCATTGTGGCCGAAGCCTTCCTGGATTTAGATGCACCCGTAGAGCGCGTCACAGCGCCTTCTGCTCCGGTCCCGTTTAGCACCTCGCTCATGGAAGGCATCGTGCCGACGGTGGATTCGATTCGGAGCAAGATTGAAGATATGCTGGCTTTTTAGCCTGCAAAGTCTATTCTTCACGGTCCCTTTTTCGGGAGAACTTCAAATTGGTAACATTGTGGTTATTCAGACAATAATTGGAGTCCTTCTACTGCGGGCATAAAAACAATGTCGTGCATGGCATCTGCGGCAAAGTCATCTGCCATTGCCTGGAGCAGCACCATGTAAGCCACGTTATTCAGCTCAGCCTGGGCAATTTCCACAATGACGGTACGGCCGTCTGGCACCGCTACTTCAATGTGATATACATCCCAGGCGAATCCGTTTGCTTCCATTCTCACCGCTTCCGGTAGCTCGGTCAATCCCAACTGGGGCAATAACAATCCGTTGAGATCATCAACTGACATCGTCGGGTAGGATTTTTGAATAATCGTCGTTACATCCTCGGTTGTTTGGCCGCGCTGGAACGTGCCAGGCGCGGCTTCGGTCCAACCCTGGGGCACAATGCCTCTGATGTTGAAGGTTGGGCTGCTGTATGAGATGAGCGTCAAGCTACCTGCCGCACTCGTGTTGAGAGCTGCTTCACCTAAGGCAAAGGATTCTATAGCGGGCATTTGCACATTGGCTACCATTTCTTCGCGCTGTTCCACGAGCATGACAACAGCAACGTCGTAAACGGTGCCATCTTCAGCCACGGTAAGGGCATCTACACCATTCGCATCCGGGTTGGACGGTTGAAACTCGTAGAATGTCCAGATACGGCCGTTTACCTCAATCTCATCCAACGGCCCGGTTAACTCATTGTTTTCAACAAACGTTTCCACATCAGAATTCAACGAAATGATAGTCAGCACTTGCCTATAATCCGGCGAGGCAAAAACACCCGGTTCGACCTGGGTCCAGCCCTGCGGAACCTGTAAACTAACGTCAAGTTCCTCAAGGTAAACCGGCTCACGTGCCGTCAAATCATAATCCGTAGGCACCACAAACGAAATAGCCGAATCCGTCATACAGCTTGCATCCGGTGATTTGTCAGGGTTGGCTAAAAAGTCCGCCACCATACTCCGCGCACAGCTACTACCGCCGACCGGATTATGTCCCACCCCAGCGAATTCAAAGACGTAGCTATTGGGCAAATGGGCGGCAGCCAATTCTGCATATTCGGGTGGCGTAACGGGGTCAAACTCACCAGAAAGCACCAATGTTGGAATATCACTGACGACGGGTTCTTTTACCCACGAGTCTGCCTCTACTACCGGCCACTCAGCGCAAATGGCAAAAATGCCGTAGTTGCGGATGTCATCAATATTGGCATTTCCGGCAAGCTGTGGGGGCAGTTCAGCCAAATTATCCATGATATCCTCTGGTGTTTTTCCAATCAGATCATCTGTACAAATAACGGAAATTTCCATGCCTGTACTCAAACGGTCAAAGAGGGCTAAACGTGCCCCGGCCAGCCGTGTCATCAACTCATAATCGCCATTGGCAACGTCATAGATGGCTTGTGGCAGCAAAGGAATGGCCATTGTGTCATATAGATAGGTCCGCAGATTTTGCACGACAAGGTCTCCGGTCAACAAAGCCTCGTAGCTGCTGCCATCAACCGGATTGGTCAATGTGACCGGCTGGGGGTTGGTATTTAATTGATCAACCAGACTAAACAGCACATCTTCAAGATCAGGATAGGCCGCCGCGCAGGTTTCATTTGCAGTACATGCTTCCAGCAGGTGCATAATCGACGCTGAACTGGTGGTCGCCACATCGACAAAGAGGCTGATCTCCAGCGGGTAAACCGAGTCAATAATCACGCTGCGAATGGTGTCAGGATGGTCGCGCATCACAACTTGGGCCAAATGTGATCCATATGAGCCACCATAAAGATTGACTTCTTCATAGCCCAAGGCCAGGCGAATGGCTTCAACATCAGCACTGTTCTGCCACGAGTTGTAAGCTGCCAGGTTGTGGCCTTCAGCTACAAGCCGATCGCGGCAGGCCATAAGCGCATGATAGGTATTTTGCGATTGGTCGCTGGGATTTGCTTCATCCAAATTATCGAACAGAGCATTTGCAAATTCGGGACAGTTGAGTGATGGTTCGGATAGGCCAACGCCGCGCTGATCAAAAAGAATAAGATCGCGCTGGGGATGAAGTGGTTCCAGAATTTGAGCAATGGCTACGGTGTCTTGCAACGTTTTTTGCCCAGGCCCTCCAGACAGCACCAGCACCGGATCGGGTTGGTGATCATCACTTTGGTCTTTGATGATGGCTACAGCAATGTGGATGGTCGGGCCGTTGGGTTGTTGATGGTCTTCGGGCACGGTGACGGTACCACACACAACTTTGCCTTCAGGTACGCCATCCGGCACGGTAAATGGACAATCTGTCGCGGTGAAGGTGGGGATGAAGGGAATTGGTGTGGGAACGGCCGTATTCACAGGTGGTTCCGTTGGTGTAGGAACGGCCGTTTCTGCCCCAGTGCCAGGAGTGGGATTCTCAGCAATCGTTTCTGGCAGCGATTCATTTTGTTTACAACTCATCAGTACAAAAATGAGAAGCCCTAAAAGTAGTAGTCTCGTTTTCATCGCAATGACTCCTTTACAATTTTTTGCGTAAGACTACCTACAGTGTAGAAAAACGGTTGCTCTGCCGCGACAAAAAATCGCCAAGTGGTGCATTTTGAGGGTTAAATGGATGCTAGAGAGGGATAAACGGCCGTTTTCCCACTCCCACATTTCCCCTATAATAGCCGCATGCCCGAGATACTCCTGCAAACGAAGCTGTTTGTGCCGCCAATACGGCCGTTAGCCATTCCCCGCCCCCATCTCATCCAGAAGCTAAACACAGGGCTGTACGGTAAGCTCACCCTGGTCTCGGCACCTGCCGGTTTTGGCAAGACAACGCTGGTTTCCAGCTGGCTGCACCAATGTCAACGGCCGTTTACCTGGCTCTCTTTAGATAAAGATGACAATGAGCCAAACCGCTTTCTCATTTACCTCCTGGCGGCTCTGCAGAAAATTAATGAGGCGCTGGGGGAAACGGCCGTTTCCCTCCTGCAATCGCCACAGCCACCACCGCCTGAAACCATCCTCACGCTGCTCATCAATGACCTCGCCGCTTTACCCCAGCCCATTGTCCTCGTTCTTGAAGATTATCATCTCATTCACAATCTGAATATTCACAAAGCTTTGGCTTTCCTGTTGGATAACCTGCCCCCGCAACTACACCTGGTGATGACCAGCCGCGAAGATCCGCCGCTGCCGCTGCACCGGCTGCGCAGCAGCGGACAGATGACCGGCATTTACGCCCACGATCTCCGTTTTGACCTGGATGAGGCGACAGACTTTCTCCAACAGACAATGAACGTAGATTTACTCCCGGAAGATGTCGCCAGGCTGGCAAGGCGGACGGAAGGCTGGATAGCTGGCCTACAATTGGCAGCCCTCTCGTTACAGGGTTTGCCCGATGCCCATGAATTTGTGGCGGGTTTTGCCGGGAATGATCGGTATATTGCCGACTATCTTTTGAATGAAGTGATAGACCGGCAGCCATCCCATATTCAGGAATTTTTATTGAAAACGGCCGTTCTCGACCGCTTTTGCCCCTCCCTGTGTGATGCTTTACTACAAACTCCTACCAGCCATTCACAAGCCATCCTCGCCTACCTCGATGAGGCCAATCTCTTCATTATCCCTTTGGACAACAAGCGGGAATGGTATCGCTATCATCACCTTTTTGCCGACTTTTTACGCCTGTGCGCTCAACAGGAGCTGGCAGATAAGGTCCCGGTTTTGCACCAGCGTGCTGCTGCCTGGCATGAAGAAAATGGATTGTTGGCTGAGGCGATTGAGAATGCCCTGTCCGGTGAAGATTATGAGCGGGCCAGCCGTCTCATTGAACAGAATGGCATGGCAACCATCTTTGGCCATGCGCAATGGAGAACCCTTTTAAGCTGGGTGGAGGCCTTGCCGCCTGCAATGGTGCGGAAACGGCCGCAGCTAAACTTGCACTTTGCCTGGGCACTGTTTTCTACCGGCCAGTGGCCTGCTACCGAACCATATCTTCTGGGGGTTGAATCGACCTTGGGGGAAGGCAAAGAGACCCCTGAGCAAAAATGGATGCTGGGCGAAGTTGCCACGATAAGATCTCTGGTGACTTATGAGATGGGCGATCTGGCTCGAAGTATAGAGATGGCCGCTTTGGCCCGTGAGCTCTTGCCTGAAGACAATAAAACGATGCGCAGTGTGGCCACTTTGGCTAATGGGATGGCGCACATGTGGCGCGATGCCGACCTGAAAACCCGACATCAATTTCTTCAACAGGCCCTTGATATGGCGCAGGAGGCTGGGAATGTCACCGTTGGCCTGTTTGCCTTGGGCTGCCAGACCATGCTTGCAGTTCGGGCTGGTCTGTTACAGCAAGCTGCCAAACTTTATCAGCAGGCCAAAGCCTTGGGGACGGTGGCGGGTAGGATAGTATTTGGACCGGCTGGCTTTGCCTGTGTGCAAATGGGTGAAGTGCTGCGCGAATGGAACCGATTAGCCGAGGCAGAAGAAATTTTGTGGGAAGGCATCAGATTGTGCCAGCAACAGTCAGGGATGCCGGTGTGGATTATTGAGGGACATGTCACCCTGGCGCGGCTCAAGCTGGCAATGGGTGACAAACAACAGGCAGAGAAGCTGATGCAGCAGGCAGAACGCCTATTAGCGGAGTTACCCAGACACGGTGAAACTGTTGCTCACTTAATTTCGGCAACCCAGGCGTATCGCCTCCGGTATTGGCTGGCCCAAGACAGACTAGACATAGCTATTCGTTGGCTGGCCAGGAACAAGATATCGCTGGATTCGGCCGTTTCTCCCCAAAATGTGCATTTTCATATTTTGTTGGTCAAATGCCTCATCAAACAAGGCCGATTAGCAAAAGCCTATGAGCATTTACAAAGGCTGGAAGCGATCATTCCAGAATGCGAATCGCTTCGCTTGTCTGTGGAACTTCTGATATTGCAGGTGTTGTGTCAACAAGCCCAGGGAAAGGTGGATGAGGCTGTGCAGGCATTGTCACGGGCACTGATTCTGGCTGAGCCGGAAGGGTATCAACGGATTTTTCTGGATGAAGGGACGCAGTTGTTGGGGCTTTTGGTTGAAGTTGAAGTTAGTGGAACAACGGCCGTTTACGCCCAAAATCTGCGTGCTGCTATTCAAGGTACACAGCCAACCCTGCTCACAAGAGGAAGTGTATCAACCGCAACCCCTCAAAAAGTCGCAAAGATTGACGAACCTGAACCACTCACAGAAAGGGAAGAGCAAATCTTGCGTCTAATGGCCGCTGGTCTCACAAACAAAGAGATAGCTGCCGAACTGTATCTCTCGGTCAACACCATCAAAACTTATTCCGCCCGAATTTACGAAAAATTTGGCGTTCACAGCCGGGCTGAGGCTGTCAATCTGGCCCACGAGCTAGGCAAGCTGTAACCCCTACCACCACCAACAATCTACTTCTTATCACCCTCCTGTCATCCGTATGGGTGATGATTGCGTATACCGTTCATCGCTACTCTGTAACTAACTCACACAGGCAAGGTTACAGGTAGATGATGAATGAGTTACCCGATTTTTCCGAACAGCTAATTGAACCCAACATGCAATATGAGTTTCGTGTCAACGGCCGTCTCAGCCAGGAAATGTGCACCTGGTTCGAAGACATGACCCTCACCATAGATGAAACCACGTCACCGCCCCAAACCGTTATCCAGGGTGTCATTCGGGATCAGGCAGCTTTGTATGGACTCATCAGTCGCATACGTGACCTTGGCTTATTGTTATTATCCGTCAATTGTGTTCAAAAAAAGGAGAAATAATCATGAAAGTTAAGACAGGGATTCTAATGGGTTTGATTACATTGTTAACTTTAGTCGTTGCTCAATCTGCCAGCAACGTAAACGCCGCCGAACCTAAATCCTCCCAAAGCCAGGTCAGCACGCTCACTGCTTTCGTCAACGTCAACGTTATTCCAATGGATACGGAACGGGTGCTGGAGAACTACACCGTTATTGTGGAGGGGGAGCGGATTACGGCCATCGGCCCCGTAAATGAAATCGCAGTGCCAGATGGAGCTGAAGTTATTGAGGGCAATGGCGCTTACCTCATGCCTGGCCTGGCCGACATGCACGTTCACCTTGATTTCGATACCGAACCGGAATCTTTGCGCCTTTATCTGGCGCATGGCGTGACCTCGGTTCGCAACTTGAACGGTGTTCCGCAACATTTTGAATGGAGAGAACAGATTGCTGCTGGCGAATTGCTTGGCCCAACCATCATGACCAGTGGCAATGGCATTTATGGTATTCCCTCGTTCTTAAACGGCACTGTTCTGATGTTCCGGGCAGCGACAATCTTAGCTCCAGTCATTCTTGGCCTTCTCGTCTGGCTGCTGATTTGGTTGCTGGCTAAATTTACCCATTTTGTACCGAATTTTAGCCAGATGCGACGCTTTATCTTGCCCTCTTTAGCTGGTCTGCTGCTCATCGGTGGTTTGTTAGCTTGGTTAAGGGTCATTCCTGTAACCACTTATCTTCAGCGCACCTATCCTTTTGTCTCTGTACCTGAATCAGAAGCAGAGGCCCGCCAAATGGTTCAAGACCAAAAAGCGGCCGGTGCGGATTTCATCAAACCTTATGATTGGGAGAGCCGAGACATTTATTTTGCTGTGATGGACGAAGCTGAAAAACAGGGGATATATGCGGCTGGTCATATGGTAGATACACCTGAATTTGTGACTTTGGAGGAAATGATTGCTGCTGGTCAAGACGAAATTGTCCACGCCGATGAGTTGATGTCCTATCTCTTTGTTGATTTCGATCCCTTAAATGAAGGGTGGGTCGAGTATAAAGTGGATATGAGCCGCATTGACAACATTGCAGCATTGCTGGTTGAAAACGATATTGCGCTATGCCCGACCTTGATTACGAATGAAACGGTTCTTTTAGGGTTGGAGGATATCGAAATGTTGCAAGGGACTGAGTACGATCTTGTTCGGCCTGAATTGATGGAAGAGTGGCAGACAAGCGGCCGTTTGATTAACTGGCAGGGACAAGATGGCTATCGCCGGTCAGCCTGGCGACCCGCTCTAATGCAATTGGCCAAGGCTGTTCAAGATCAGGGTGGCTTGCTCACAGTAGGTACCGATGTGTCTGTTGAAGGTGTTCTCCCTGGATACTCGGCCCATCAGGAACTGCCATTGTTGGTGGAATCCGGTTTGAGCAATTTCGAAGCCCTGGTCGCCGGCACACGTAATGCTGCCCTAGTTGCCGACCGTATGGGGGCGGATAGCACCTGGGGCACGATTGAAGTGGGTAACCGCGCTGACTTTATCTTGCTGCCTAATAATCCATTGGCAGATGTCACTAATACCCAGGAGCAGTTGGGTGTGATGGTGCGCGGGCAATGGTTCACTCAGGCTGAGTTAGATGGCCAGGTAAATGAGTTTATTTCCTCTTATCAGACCAGTGATTCTTAATAAACAGAGTTCATTGATTCTCACCAGAAAGAGTGGTGCAGTTATCGCAAGTTAAAAATGATACACAGATAACTGCACTACTCTATGGAAACGAAACTTCTATCACAGATATGCATGAAGGAACGGGAAGACAAAATGAAACAAATTATTTTCATCCTATCTATCTTTATCATTCTGATTATGATGATCTCTGGACCAGCCCTGGCGGAACAAACGGCTTTTCAGGGCTCCGGTGATCCGCAGCTTGATGCGGTGGTGGAGAAGGCGATGCGAACGCACAACGTGCCTGGCGTGTCTGTGGCTGTGGTGGAAAATGGGGCGGTAAGTTGGGCCAAGGGATATGGCCTGGCGGATACGGTTCAGGAATTGCCAGTCACCCCAGACACGGTTTTTGACGCGGCCTCCATTGCCAAACCGGTGACGGCCTGGGCCATTATGACGTTGGTGGAAGACGGCCGTCTCAACCTCGACGCCCCCATTGAACAATACCTGACCCGCTGGCACCTGCCCCCATCCGAATATGACCACGATCAAATCACCATTCGCCGCATCCTCAGCCATACGGCTGGCCTCTCCACCGATGGCGACATGGGCGTTGAACCTGGTGAATACGTGCCGACAGTGGAAGAGGCTCTGAATGGCGCTGTTTTAGGGATGCTGCCGCTGCACGTGGCTTATCCGCCCGGCGAAGAATACCATTATTCATCCATTGGCTACACGCTGCTGGAGATAGCCGTCGAGGAAGTGACGGGCGAATCGTTTGCCAGCTACATCCAGCGCGAAGTGTTGGATCCGCTGGGGATGCTAAACAGCAGCTATGAGATGACACCGGAATTACAGGCGAAAGCGGCCGTTGGCCACGATTGGTATAACCACCCTATGCCATTTTATCAATACTCAACGAAGGCGCAGGGCGGCTTGCGCACCACCCCCACGGACCTCGCTATCTTTATGGCCGCCTCCATGCCCGGCCCCAATGGCGAGCCCATCGGCCGGGATGTTATCACCCCAGAATCTGTTGCCGAAATCTTAACGGCCGTTCCCTTCGCCAACGAAGCGGAATCCCCCCACATTTCCGGCCTGGGCTTTGATTTGTTCAAGTCTGGTGACACGCTCCAGGGCGCCCGAAAAACAGGCGACCATCGCGGGTACAAACCCATCGTCGTGATGGATTTGCAAGCCAACGAAGGGATCGCCATCATGGCCAACTCTGATCGCGCCATGATTGGCTTCTTAATTGACATTGCCTGCGGCTGGAGTGCCAACGTTCCTGGCAATCTTATGCAAAACGACTGCCGCGAGTTGTGGATGATTCGCAATGTGCAGTACATCGTGGCTGGTGTGTTAGCGTTGGGTGCACTCGCTTTTCTGGGCTGGGTCGGATACAACATTCGGAACGGCCGTCGCCAACTTAATCTGGCTTTCTCCTGGGGCAAAGTGGTCCGCGTGACCATCCCGGCAATTATCCTGGCCCTCTGGTGGATTGGGTGGCACACAGACGTATGGCTGACGCAAATCACACACCGTTACCCGTGCTGCGGCCACGCGGTCACCGTGCGTGCTGTCATTCCCTGGCCGACTGCTTTTATTTGGATTTCCTGGGCAGTCACACTTTGGCTCCTGGCCTGGATTGCAGTCACCTTTGTACCAAAGGTTGCGGAGCGAGAAGTGGCAAAGGCAGCCGCAACAGAGACCTTAAAACCGGCCTGATTTTTCAGCCAAGAAAAAGTCCCGCATAAGGTCACCATACCGGTATGCGGGGCTTTTCCCTTTGTGGGAGACTTGTCGGTCCTTTCTGTGGATGACACTCGCTCACTTTGCCCTATAATAGCTACATGCCCGAGATACTCCTGCAAACTAAGTTGTTTGCTCTTCAATGAAATTGTCTGTCTCATAAATCCAATAGAGCTATTGCATTTCCAGGAGGAATTCATGCAAGTCTGTTCAACCGAGTATGTCTACCATGCTTTGCTCAACACCGGGGATGAGATACTCTCGTCTATTTTGGCGAATGGGTTACGGCCGTTGTCCGACTTCCCCGAAAGTGAGCGCTGGCAGCAAATCAATGCCCAGTTGCCCGGCTTTTTTGAAAATCTGTATGAGATGATCGCCCGGCCCGTGCTGCAAAAACCGTACATGAACGCTGGCGTATTTGTCTCGCCCATTGATTTTAAACTGTTGCCGGATTCAATTATGCACAACAAAACGCGGGTCAAGATTCCCGTGTCGCGCATTGATCCAGATTACGCCAGCCTGACCTACGTTTGGGAGGGGGAACGCATCGCCTTGCCATTTACGGCCGAAAACCGGCAGCGTGTAGCGGAATTGTGGACGGCCGATTTGGTGAATGAATGGTTTGCCAAGGACAACAGCAAAATCTTTTTCTACGTGCCGCAACTTGCTGTTTACCAGCCCGGTGGCATTCCGGTGGAAACGGCCGATATTGAACAGTCTGCCTAGAATTATCCGCAGATTTCGCAGATTAGCGCAGATTTTTCTTTGTACCTTTGCGTTGAAATATTTTACGGCCGTTTCCGCCACAGTGAAATCAGATAAACCGGCGCACCCACCAGTTCAGACGCTCGCTTAACGAAGAAAACCATGAGGGAGAGGGTGACGGCCTGCGCCGTGGAGAGGCCAGCCCCGGCAAAGAGCAGGGGGGCAATTGCTTCACGCACGCCCAGGCCGCTAAAGGAGGGCACCAACAAGGCGATGGACATGACAGGCACGACGCCCATGAGATACCAGTAGCTAATCGTGAAGTTAAGGCCGCGAGAAACGGCCGTCCACTGCCCAATCAGCAAAAAGTTAAACAGTAGCGAGATTCCCAGGGCCAGCAGCAACGATTTTGTGGGAAGGGCTTGCAAGGTGGCAGTGAGTTTGAGAAACGGCCGTGCTACCTTTTGTGGCAATTTGTTTAGCAATGTCTCCAAAAAGGGGAACCAACGCCAGCCGCGCAGCAGGAAAATGCCGCCGACCAATCCCAGCAAACAAACGGCCCCCACCTGCCAAACTAGCTCTGGGGGGAAAACGTCGGGATTCAGCCCCAAAACCAGCAGCCCCAGCAAAAAGAGGCCCATCAAGCCGCTCAACCGGTCTACGATGACGGTGCCTGCGGCCGTGGCTTGTGGTACATCTTCGGCCACTTCAATGATGCGCACCACGTCGCCGCCAAAGCCGGAGGGCAGCACGCCGTTGAAAAATGCGCCGACAAAATACAGCTTGATGAGTTGGCGTAGCGGCACGGTGCTGCCAATGCCGTTGAGCAAAATCGCCCAGCGCACCGAGCGTAGCACCAGCCCGGTAAAGTTAATTCCCACCGCTACAAATAGCCAGCCCCAGCGCGCCTGGCGAATCCCTTCGCCAATTTCACTGAGCGGCACCTGGGTGAACACGTAGGCCAGACTAAGCAGCGTCACCCCCACTTTAATCAGGGTGACAATTCGATTTTTGGTTTTTGCGGGTGGTGTGGATGTGGTGGCAGCTTCACTAGATGTCATAATGAAAATAAAACAATCAAAGATTTCGCAGATTGAAAAGATTTAAAAATCTGGTGAATCTGCGAAACCTTTGATAAAAATTCCTCAATTCAATTGATTAGAGATAGCCTAAATCGCGCAGGCGATCTTCAACTTGTTTGTTTTCTGCTTCGTCCAAAGTGTGAGATTCGCGTAGCTCTTGTTCAGCATCAAAGTAAGTGACTTCAGGTTGGGTCTTGAAGAAATCGACCAGCACCGCGCCGTCCATATGCTCTGGTACGGCTTCACCCAGCAGGGCAAAGATAGTAGGTGCTACGTCAATAATGTTGGCGTTGATGGGCAGCTGTACGTTTTGCTTAAATTGCGGCCCGTGGGCGATCACAATGCCTTCGCGCCGATGGCAGCCAGAATCCCCGCGAATTTGCTCGGTGACGATTTTGCCGTTGGTGGCAAAAAGCGGGTAGGCGATGATGTTGTACTCGTCCAGAATGAGGTGAATGTCAGGCCCTTTTTCAGTGTAGGGGCCATGATATGTTTCTTCACGCAGGATGATGTCGGTGATGAGGGAACGGCCGTTTTCACTGGCAGCATGGGCAGCAGCGAAGCCGGTACGGTACAGGTTAACCTGCCAGCTGCCGCCCAGGCGGTTTCTTTTGAGCGTGGCATGGGGCCAAATAGTGGTTTTTTCCCCACCTCGGAAGTTATAAAGCGAGACGGCCGTTGGTATGACACCACGCCTCTACGTCCTGGTCCCAACAGCCTGACCCTACGCGCAACGTATCGTTTGCCCTTGGAAGATGGGCTGGATTTGAGCCGTGAACTGCCCTACCAGACGAACAGCGTCACTGTGGCCTTGCCGGACAACAGAATTGCGTTTGCCGCCGACGGTTGGCAGCAGCAATCGACGCAATCCATTGGTGAAAGAGGCGTCATTTTAAGCTATGGGCGCGATGGATTGGCCCCAAACAGCCAATTGGCCCTTGCCTTCTCCGGCACAACGACCTCTGCACCGTCGGTTCCCCTTAACTCAGCAAATAGCGGCGACTGGATCATTAGCCTCGGTATTTTGCTTCTGGTAACCATCGTGGCTTTTCGGCTGCTGCGCCCCAAGACGAAATTCGTGCCTACCCCCCAACTGGCTGCTGCTGGACCTGCGCCACTCTCCAACGAGGGCGATAAGGTAGAGCGGTGGCAACTGCTCTTTGCCCTGGCGGATTTAGATGAAGCTTACAAAAGTGGCAAGCTCCCAGATGCAGAGTATGAACGGCAGCGCCAGGAGATTAAAAACCAACTTCGCACTATTTGGGAAGTTGTCTAAGAGACCTCTATGCAAAAACGTTTGACCAATTCTTTTGTCCGGCGAGAAGATTTTGCGTCGAGTGGAGAAACGGCCGTACGGCCGTATGAACTCGAACTAAGCCTCTTCTTTGTCATTGTCCTCAGTGGCATC
>JBNKLQ010000118.1:0-17631 GCA_050292445.1 Promineifilaceae bacterium (SeqCode)
TGAAGGGCAAGTGAGCAAAGGAAATGCCGAGGGCAGTGTGGAGTCATAACACCTCCGTCTGTAGAGCAATGAAATTTACCCCTTTCAGGTTACTGTACAAAGAGGAACCAGTAACCCAGGACGCGCGCCAGCGTCTCACTGAACCCGGCAGAGAGTCCCAGGATAACGGCCGTACGCCACAAATTGGGTGCATCCGGACCTATCGAACCAATCACGCCCAAATCACCCAGCCAGTTGTTGAGGGGAATGTGGTAGATCTGCGATCCAATAAAGGTGACGATGCCCACGCAAAACAGCAGCCACGGCACCCGGTAGCGCCGCCGCAGCCAGATGGCCAGCCCCAGCGGGATAAGAATCATGAGAAGCACTGCGATTGTGAAGAGAAAAATGGTCATTTCTTGCTGTCCAATTTTAGTAATCAGTGTTCAGTAGGTCAGTATTCAGTTTACTGTTCACTGACTTACTGATTACTGACCTACTGGTTACTGAGAGCTGATCGAGAGGAAGATTTCTTCCAGCGACGGCCGTAGCCATTCAAACTTGTTTAGCTGGACGTGGTTTTCCACAACCAGCGGCAGCAGCGCCTCTTGCGCGGCAGCCACATCATAGACGTGCAGGTGCAGACGGCCGTTTTCATGGTCAATCTGCCGCACCCAGGCTTGGTTTTGCAGGATGGGGACGAGGTGGGAAACGGCCGTGGGCGAACCGGGGGCCACTTCCAGCAACACGCTGTCCGTGGCGTAACGGTCCATCAGTTCATCCCGGTCCGCCACCAGCACCAATTCGCCTTCGTGGATGATGCCAATCGTGTCACACACCCGCTCCACATCGGCCAAAATGTGGCTGGAGAGGAAGATGGTGACGTGGCCACGCAAACTGCCCAGCAAGGCCAGCAGCTCATGCCGCCCGGCTGGGTCCAGCGCGCTGGTTGGTTCGTCCAGAAAAAGCACTGGCGGCTCGTGCAGCAGCGCCTGAGCAATGCCCATGCGCTGCATCATGCCGCCAGAAAAGCCGCGAATCGGCCGTTTGGCGGCGTCCGTCAGTTTCACCAGCGTCAGCATTTCGTCGATACGCCGCTTACGGGTCACTTTGTCCATTTGAAACAGCTTGCCCACGTAATCCAGATATTCCAGCGGCGTCATCCAGCCGTAAAAGGCTGGTTCCTGCGGCAGGTAGCCAAAACGAGAGCGGGCCGTGCTATCGGCAGTGGTGGTTTCTACACCAGCCACCCAGGCGGTGCCGCTGCTGGGCTGTGCCAGCCCGGTGAGCAGGCGGATGGTCGTGGTTTTGCCTGCGCCGTTGCGTCCTAAAAAGCCAAAAATCGAGCCTCGGGCCACGGTTAAATCCAGCGACTTCAGCGCCTGGATGTCACCGTATTGCTTGCCCAATCCCTGGCAGCGAATGGCAATCTCGTTCATTTAAGCTTCATCCCGTCCCAACAGCAGATAAACGATGGGACCAACCAGATTGACAAATAAAATCACCAACACCCAAACCCATTTCGGGCCGCGTGTCTGCTCCCGACGCAGCAAATCCGTCAGAGCAAAGATGATTAGAACCAGCTGAATGATCAAAACTGGGATGAGCAGGGGCAGGTATTCTTTTAAAACTTCCATGTTTGTAACTCCATTTTTTACTTATCACTTTTCACTCCCCTCTGAGAGTGGCTGCAAAACAACTGCCAGTTTGCGCAGGGTACGGCCGTTACCCGGTTTATTGTTTAGCAGCTTCATAACGGCCGTATTCAGTTCCTGTTGAAAAGTATCTAATTCGGCCGTGGTGGCATAAAAGGTCGCTTCCGTGTAGCCGGTACGGTCGGCCAGCATATCGATGGGTGCATTTTTGGTGACGTATTCGGCATAATCTTGCACTAGGGTAAGCGCATACGTTGTAAAAAAGCGAATGTGATCGTCTACCGACAAATCTTTCATATCTTCCGGTCCCAACCGGGCTGGCTGATCCAGGCGATACGTTTTTTCCTGAATGCCGTTCACCAGCCTGGTTTCGTCCACCACAATCAAGTTATGTTCCAGCAGCAGCTTCAAATGCCGGTAAATCGACGATTTTGGCGTGTCGGGCAGCCGATCCGAAATCTCTTGGGTGGTTACTGTATCTGTGCCAATGGCCCGCAAAATTTGAAAACGAACCGGGTGAATAACAAGTTCAATTTTCCGCAAAACAGTCTCCATTATTAAAATTGATAATGTTGCCAGATATGATAATCGACAAGCTGTTCGTTGTCAAGCAAGTCGATTTTGCCTGGCAAGATTGGACCAATTTTTCTCTGGCAAAAACCTCGAAGATATTACAAATTGGTCCAATTTCTTCACTTTGCACAGGTTATTTTGGCGTTTTTCGCGTAAACTAGAGGCATGACGAAAAAACGCCAGTTTGCTATTGTGGGCATTCCCCTTAGCCGTCCCGAAATTGTTGATTTTCTCACCCCGCCCCAGCCAGAAGCACATGGCAGCCAGATAACCATCGTGGGGCAACGGCCGTCTGCCACGGCAGAAGCAAACTGGATTAAACATTTAGGGGAAACGGCCGTTCCCACAATCACCGATTTGCTACACATTGATGATCCCCAGGGCCATCTTATAGAAAGGGCAACCGACCGGCTGGTGCCTGTTGAATTCCTGGCCGAACCCAATTTTCTCACCCGCGACCTGGGCGGCTGGGTGGCCAACTATTTCGGCGTAATCGGGTATGAGCCGCCATTGGCCAACGGCGATCCGCTGCTAAATCGGGCCGAGATTTTACAGGATTATGGCGACCGGATTCGCTTTTTTGGTGCAGATGAACAACAGGTGGTTAATCGACTGGAAGAAGAAACGGGATTAGCGAAAACGGCCGTTGCCCACTCCTTTTGCCACCTGCACGCCATCCGCCAGCAAAAATTGGAGTCTACCCCCACCCTGGCCACGCGCATGGCTTACATCGACCAACTTTATGCCGAAATTGCTGAAGGACGCCGTTTTGCTACCGATCACCAACCACCCATTCCCCACCACATTTTGCTGGATGATCTGATGGGCCAAATGGTGGCGCTAGAGCTGCAAAGACGAACGGCCGTTGCCAATCAAAACCACGCCGTAAGCGACCAAATCGCCGCCTGGCAAGAAGCGCACCGGCAGGCCACCGGCCTCCAGCTTTTGCTTAAGGGCGAATACATTGTGGGACGGCACCGCCGCAGCACCATCCTCATTGCCCCGGAACTGGGCGTGGTGGTCAAACAGCCTGCGCCGGAACCATTTCATGAAATTGAGCTGGGGGCTAAAACGGTAAACGGCCGTCCCGAAAATTGGCCGTATTTAACTGAAGATGGCGCGCTGGTAACCGCGAGAGGTCGCTTGCGGCTGATTTTGGAAGAAAATCTGGTGCCGCGCATCAGCCGCGCCTTCCATTACAACACCGAATTTTCCTCGCTGCTGGGACTGACACTAGAAACATTCATCCAGGGCGATACCGTTTTGGAAACTGTGTGGCGTGACGCCGCTCAGCTTACGCCCAAGCTATACGAAGAAATTGTGCTGCACCAGCTCGTGTGCGAGCAGCTCGGCATCGAAAATGGGGATTGGCACGCGGCAAACTTTATTGTGCGCCAGCCGGATAAAGCCATTGTCCATGTCGATTGGGGGGCAGCCCGTCCCTTGCGCCCAGATGAACTGACACCTGAACAGCGGCAAGCACGGCTAACCCAGGTACGCAATATTGCCTTTTCCTTTAAACATCCCCCGCTGGTGGCCCAGGTAGAGCAGTTGCATGATGAATTGACGCAAGATAACGGCCGTATGGCGGCCTTGCAAATGCGAGCAAAAACGATGTAGGGACGAAGCGATTGGTCTAATATCTGGCACAACTTTCAGATTTATCCCCCAATCGCCTCGTCCAATTCTTTGCATAAAATTGTCCAGTAAAAAGTGAGAAGTGAAACGTGAAAAGTGAATTTGATCCAACTGAGCATCCCCACCGACGTTTTAACCCGCTGATTGATCGCTGGGTCCAGGTATCACCACACCGCATGAAACGGCCGTGGCAAGGCCAGGTAGAAAAAGCGCCGCCAGACAGCCGTCCGACGCATGATCCAAACTGCTATTTATGCCCCGGAAACGGCCGTGCCAGCGGCGAAACCAATCCCAACTATACCGACACCTACGTCTTCCCCAACGATTTTGCCGCTTTGCTCAGTGATGTGCCCTCCGCTGGCAAACCCGCTCACCCGCTGCTGCAATCCCAAGCAGTGCAGGGCGTCTGCCGGGTAATGTGCTTCTCCCCTCGCCACGATCTCACCCTGCCAGAGATGAGCCTGCCAGAAATTCGTAGTGTGGTTGACACCTGGGCCGCGCAAGCCGCCGAACTCGGCCAAACCTACCGCTGGGTGCAAATCTTCGAG
Organism: Promineifilaceae bacterium (SeqCode); assembly: GCA_050292445.1. Lineage (GTDB taxonomy): Bacteria > Chloroflexota > Anaerolineae > Promineifilales > Promineifilaceae > Leptofilum. Next base: position 4,394 of record JBNKLQ010000118.1, read on the forward strand.
AATAAAGGGGCGATCATGGGCTGCTCCAACCCCCATCCGCATGGCCAAATTTGGGCGCTGGACACCTTGCCCAACGAACCACTGGCTGAGGATAGGGCACAGAAAAAGTATATGGTGGAAAACGGCCGTCCTCTCCTGATGGATTATGTCAATTTAGAGTTAGAACAGCAAGAGCGCATCGTGGTGCAAAACGAACAGTGGCTGGCCGTGGTGCCCTACTGGGCCGTCTGGCCCTTTGAACTACTGCTGCTGCCTCGCCGCCATGTTCTGCGCCTACCCGATCTAACCGATAGTGAGCGGGACGCCCTAGCCGACATCCTCAAAAAAATGCTCACCAAATACGACAATCTTTTTGAAACCTCCTTCCCCTACTCAATGGGCTGGCACGGTGCACCGTTCGCCCCAGCCAAAACCCCAAGGGTTTCACACAATACGGGTCAAAATCAACAAAACCCAAAACCCTTGGGGTTTGAAGCCAATAAACACTGGCAGCTTCACGCCCACTTCTACCCACCGCTGCTGCGCTCAGCCACGGTGAAGAAGTTCCTGGTTGGCTACGAAATGCTCGGCGAGGCCCAGCGCGACCTCACGGCCGAACAAGCCGCCGACCGCCTGCGCAATTTACCAGACGTGCATTACAAACTGACCTAATGACACTGAGGTGACTGGTTTGTATCAGTCACCAATCTCGTTCTGGCTTGGTACAACCCGGCGCAAAAATCCCCGTATTTCTTAATGTTGCGTATTTGTCACCCTTTGCAAACCCTGGAAACCAAGGAGGTTCTGGTGAACAGCAAGACAAACTCTGCGTCAAGTTTCTTCCGATTGTATCTTCCACTTAGCATCTTCATCCTCATCTTGTTCGTTGGCGGATGCCGACAAAATGAAGAAAATGCCTCAACATCCCCCAAGCCAGCCTTCGTAGTTCCCATAAATGACAACAACAATGATGGCTTTCCTGATGGTTTGGCACATCAGGGGTCGCTAGATTTGCGCGAAGTATATGAGGTAAGCATAGACTCAACGATAGGCCATGGCGATGAAACCAGCATCCTCATGCAAACCAACCAAGAAATAGAGGAAGGTGGCTTTGTATTTATCGGAGATGAGTTACCCAATATTAATCGATATAAGGGCACTCGTTTACAGTTTTCCGGCTTCATCAAAACAGAAAATGTAAGTGATAAGGCTGGTATTATGTTGCGTATCGATGGCGTCGGTCGGGGTAATGAGCTAGCCGTTGATGATATGTCTGATCGAGCGCCTACCGGCAGTACAGATTGGCAGCAGTTCACCATCGTTCTCGACGTTCCCAAAGACGTTGCGGTAAGCCATATTTATTACGGCTTGTATTTAGGCGGTTCTGGCAAAGTATGGCTGGATGATTTGCAGTTTGATATTGTCGGCGAGGATATTCCGGTTACTGACAGGTTACCAGAGTTCATGATTACCAGGGAAGCAGCTGCGGCGGAAGAAACGGCCGTTACCCAAAAAGCCATCTTCGACGAACTATGGCAAACTGTGAATGATACCTATGTGTCCGTCAACTTCAACGGCGTGGATTGGGCCGCTATTAAAGAAAGCTACCAGGCGCAGATCATCCAAGATAGCGCACCCGATGAAGATTTTTATGCGCTCATGACGGCAATGGTTACCGAACTGAACGATGACCATTCTGTATTTCTCAACCCGGAAGAAGCCGCCGAAGAAGATTTACTCTTCTCTGGTGATTCAGCTTTCGACGGCGTGGGCATGTTTATTTACACCATCCCAGAAGCCCACGGGCTGGTCGTTTCGTTTACTTTCCCCGACGGCGGTGCGGCAGAGGCAGGCATTCAATCCCACGACATCATTTTAGCTGCGGATGGCCAGCCCACCTGCTGCCATGAAAACGGCACGCCCTTCCCCTACGAAGTTCGCGGGCCAGCAGGCACCACGGTGCTGCTTACCGTGCAGACACCGGGCGAAGAGCCGCGTGAGGTTGAAGTGGTGCGCGGGCCTGTCGCTGGCAATGCCCCGGTAACGAGTGACGTGATAGACGGCCGTATCGGCACCATCTTTATCCCCACTATGCAAGACCAAACGATAGCTGAACAGGTCGAAACCAGCTGGCAAACGCTAAACGCAGATGGCTCGTTAACCGGGCTTGTTCTAGACTTGCGTATCAACAGCGGTGGGCAGCAGCAAGTGTTGCAATCTCTCTTGGAACTGTTCACAAACGGAACGGTGGGTGAATTTAGCAGCCGAACGGAAACCAAGCCATTTACCATTCAGGGGCGCGATGTGGCTAACTCCCAAAACATCCCCCTGGTGATTCTCATTGGCCCACAGTCCAACAGCTATGCAGAACTGTTTTCTGGCATTTTGCAGGCAAACGGCCGTGCCATCGTCGTCGGCCAAACCAGCCGGGGCAATGTGGAAACCACTCACCGGCATGATTTTACCGATGGTTCACGCGCCCACATCGCCGACGAAACCTTCATTCCGGCGGACGCACCAGATGCCAATTGGGAAGAAACTGGTATCATCCCCGACAGTGAAGTTATCCAGGCTTGGTATGAGTTTGCCACACCTGAAGAAGACCTGGCATTAATTGCCGCCATTGACCAATTCAAGTAACAAATACGGAGACAAAATGGGTTTACAGGAGTATATCGCTGCCGCTTTTCAAGAAAAATTTGGCGCAGCACCACCATTGATGGTGCGCGCCCCAGGCCGCGTCAATCTCATTGGCGAACACACTGACTACAACGACGGTTTTGTCTTGCCGATGGCCATTGACCGAGAAATTTGCCTGGCGCTGCGCCCGCGTGATGATGAGCAAGTGTCGGTACATTCGCTGGATTTTGAGGAAACGGCCGTTTTCCATCTGACCTCCCTACAAAACACAAAATCCGGCTGGGCCGAGTACCTCAAAGGCGTCGCCTGGGCCTTGCAAGAAAACGGCTACGTGCTGCGTGGCTGGGAGGGTGTGATGGCCGGTGACGTGCCCAAAGGGGCCGGGCTTTCCTCCAGCGCGGCGCTGGAATTGACCACAGCGCGGGCCTTCCAGCAAGTGTCTGGTTTTGCCTGGGATGCGCCGCAAATGGCCAAACTGAGCCAGCTGGCCGAAAACAAATGGGTGGGCGTCAACTGCGGCATTATGGACCAGATGATTTCTGCCGCCGGAGAGGCTGGCCATGCCCTGCTCATCGACTGCCGCAGCCTGGTAACACAGTCCGTTCCGCTGCCCCCCACGCTGGATGGATCGGAAACGGCCGTTGTCATTCTAGACACAACCACCCGGCGCGGTCTGGTTGATTCAGCGTACAACGAGCGCCGCCAGCAGTGCGAAGCCGCCGCCGCCTTTTTTGGCGTCAAAGCTCTGCGAGACGTTTCTATCACCGAGTTTCTGGAAGCGGCCGATCAGCTTGATCCGCTAACGCGACGGCGGGCCAGGCACGTCATCACCGAGAATCTGCGCACGCTCAACGCCGCCAAAGCAATGCAAAATGCAGATGCCGCCCTGCTAGGGCAGCTGATGAATGAAAGCCACGTCAGCATGCGTGATGATTTTGAAATCACCAATGACGAGCTGAACGTGATGGTGGCAGCGGCTCAGGCGCAGCCTGCTTGCTTTGGGGCACGGATGACTGGCGGTGGCTTTGGTGGCTGCGCCGTAGCCCTGGTGCATGGGGAAATGGTGGATGCGTTTGTAACGGCCGTTTCCCAACAATACCAGCAGCAAACGGATCTCGCCCCAAAAATCTACGTCTGCCAGCCTAGTGACGGCGCTTCGGCGATAGTTAATCCCCAACCAAATTGACAGCGGCTCTGCAAGGTTAACCGTGTAAAACCAGGTACCAGTAGTCAGTGTTCAGTAAGTTAGTAATCAGTACCGACTTACGCCGCCACTGATTACTGAACAGTGCTTACTGAATACTGAAACAAGGAGATTCACATGAAAATTCTCGTTACCGGCGGGGCTGGTTATATTGGCAGCATTACCGTCGAGCGGCTGATCAAAGCTGGCGAAGAAGTGGTTGTTTTTGACAATTTGTACCAGGGCCACCAGGATGCCGTGCATCCCGATGCCACATTTATCCAGGGCGATCTGGCCGATAAAGCGGCCATCGAAGCAGCCATTGCTACCCACAAGCCAGACGGCATCATGCACTTTGCTTCGTACACATTGGTGGGCGAATCGGTGGAAAAGCCGTTCCTTTACCTGCGCGACAACATTGTTAACGGACTAAATTTGATCGAAGCGGCCGTTTCCAACGACGTGAAAGGGTTTATTCTCTCTTCCACAGCCAACCTGTTCGATGACCCCGAACGGATGCCCATCGACGAAGATGAGCGCATTGTGCCCGGCAGTCCGTACGGCGAGTCTAAATTTATTTTGGAGCGATATTTGTACTGGATGGACCGCCTCTACGACATGCGCTACACCTGCCTGCGCTACTTTAACGCCTGCGGTGCCACCGAAACGCGCGGCGAGGACCACGCCCCCGAAACGCACCTCATTCCCCTGGTGCTGGAAGTGGCGCTGGGCCAGCGTGAAAAAATCACCATTTTTGGCGATGATTACAATACCCCAGACGGCACCTGCGTCCGCGACTACATTCATGTGGTGGATTTGGCAGAAGCGCACATTTTAGCCATGCGCGAGATTTTGAATGGGGGACACAGCCGCAAGTACAATTTGGGAAACGGCCGTGGCTTTAGCGTCAAACAGGTCATCGACACGGCTCGCGAAATCACCGGCCACCCTATCCCCGCCGAAATTGGCCCGCGCCGTGCTGGCGACCCGGACATCCTCATTGCCAGCAGTGAAACCATCAACCACGATCTGGGCTGGAAACCCACCTACCCCAATCTGCGCCAGATCATTGAGATGGCCTGGAAGTGGCATGTAGCCAACCCGCATGGCTACGAAAAGTAGATTTTGAGCTTTGCCGAGGGCCTCAGCCCTCGGCAATAATGTGGAATGAATGACCAAAAGAAGTGAACAAAGCGATGCTAACTTTCTTGAAACGGCCGTTCCCCGCGCCGTGAAAGGGTGGCACTACTGCAAGCAGTCGCGGCCTTTGCAGGGGGTATCGAACAGCGGATTATAAATAATGCGCAGGATGTCGCCAGGGGCCAGGTTGGGGGTGGCTTCGTACAAAACGACTGTGGTGTTGGCTGGTTCATCTACAAAAGCGAGGCGGATATGGTGGCTGCCGGGCTCGATGGGCAAATCTTCGATGAAAGGGGCAACCGGTTCGTGGAAGAAGGCTTCCGGTTCATAGTTTTCCTCGGCCAAAACTGCGCCATCCACCTCCAAACGCAAAGTTAACGGCCGTTCTGACAAATTAAATGCACCCGTACGGTTAAATGGCAACGTCGGATCTTCCACCAACACGCGCACCAGGGCACTGTTTGCCGCCAGGCGAGAGGTAAAGGGCACATCGGTTAGGAAGACTTGGGCCAACAATACCAGCACCATCATTACAAACAAGATGGCCAGGCTGCGTCGCGAAATATTGGGAAACATACGACGGGCAGCCATGTAATCTGGCTCTGTATCTGGAGTTTCGGCCACGGGCAGTGGGGCGTTGAGCGCAGCGGCAAAATCATCTGGGGCCACCCAGGCAGCAGTGATGGGGGCGTTGGCGTAGGCGCGTTTGAGGCGCGGGACACGTTGTCGCAGCAGCCGCCTTTCTGTCCATAAATTGCCTTCCCGGTTACGACAGTCATCAGGCGGGCAGCCAATCACCTGAACATCACTCACCCCGGCATTTAAGGCACGCACCATCATGTCTGGCGGCAGCGTGCCAACACACGGCACAGAAACGACTTCAACGACTGTATCCGCCACCATCACCGGGCTGTTTTGGTTTAAATACGGCCGTGCCCCAAGTGCGGCATGTCGATCACAGGTAAACACCAGCCTGACAGGCTGCTCAGGCGCCTTGGCTTTGGCCATTGTCAGCCGCATGGCAACAGCATCCCACAGCAGTTCCGGCGGCGTATCGCCCAGCGTGATGGCATCATCATTACAGGAACCGACACAAATCCCACAGGAGACACACAGCGTGGGATCAGCAATGGCAATAAATTTGTGTAGCTGGTCGTCATGCCGCTCCACCATCTCAAGGGCACCGTAGGGGCAGTCGAGGGCGCATCTGGTGCAGCCTGTGCAGCGATCATTCACGATGTTGACCAGGGGCAAGCCTACAGATTTGGCCTCAGCAGTTTCAGCCGTGGAATGATCACGGGTAATCCAGGGCAAGATGAGGGAAACGGCCGTAATCACTAACAAGCCACCCCACAGCCAGGATGCAACAGCATCGCCCTCTGTGGGCAAATAAAAGAGAAACAGCGGATCGAGCGTGATGCTTTCTGGCAGCTGGAAGCTGTTGGCCGCAGGCAGGTTACGCAACGGCCAAAAGATAGCAACTAGCAAGAGTACAGCGACAGTCCCTATCACCAGGTGCATCTCTGGCAGCCATTTGGCCCGGCTCATGCGGCGAATGTGCAGGTAGAAAAAATAAACTACCACCAAAAACAGCAAAATATGTATGGTAAGCAGAATCAGCATAATGGGCCAACTGTTTCCGCTAATCTCTGCACGGGTAATCCAAACGACAAATCCATCTGCCCAAGGAGTAATTTGACGCAAAAAGCGCACAAAACCATCCGTTATGAGCTGTGCGCGCGTATCCACCACTAGCCAATATCCGGTTACCCCCGCTAGCCAAACAATAATGGTCAGAACAACACCCGTGACCCAAGCCAGCCAGCGCTGCCCACGAAACCGCTCCATAAACAAAGTGCGGTAAGCATGCAGCAACGTTGTAACCACCAAAGCGCCAGAAGCGTAACGATGAACGGCTCTCATCGTGCGCGTAAAGATCTGATTATTCATGCGCAACACGGACAGATAGGACTCGTCAAAGCCGTATTTGTAAAACAGGAAGATATAAAAACCGGTGAAGCCCACAACCAGCGTGAGAAAGACGGCGATCGTGCCGGTGTGGTAAAAGGGATTGAGTTGGGGGGTGCCAGTAAGCTTGTTAAACGGCCGTTCCAGCCACAAAGTCAAACGTTCCAACCACACGGCCCACGGCGCAGGTTTACGCAGCCAGGCTGCCAAGCCATTATCCACCGTGCCAACATTATCAGGAACGGCCGTCCACGTCACGTCACGTTCATGATCGTCGTCGGGATCATCGTCTTCCGTTTGTACAACAGGTATAGGATCAACAGCCGTCGCGGTCTGGCAATCTTCTTCCAATACAGCACCTGGCAGCAGTTCCGGTTCCTTCTTCTTTTTACTCATTCGTGACATGGGCTTTACGGCAATTAGCGAGGCGGACGTTTGTGGTGGGCCTCTCCCCTTAAATCAAAAAGGTGGTGGCTACTTGCTTAAGTAGCCACCACCCTGTTTAGCAGTTTGCCTACTTCAGGGTTAGCATGAACGCAACCAAATCATTGATTTGCGAATTGGTCAGCTCTTCACCAAAGTTCTGGTACATAACACCTTCGGTATATCCTTCGGTGATATGGGCATTTGGTTCCTCAATGGACTGACGCAGGTAATCCTCAGGGCTCATGCCAGGAACGGCCGTTTCCGCGCGGGTACCGATATCAGAATGTGATGGACCAACAATGACCACACCAGGTTCCAGAGAATGGCAGGTGATACAACCGGGCGCACTTGCTGCCCCAATGATGGACTCATTAAACAATCGTTCACCATTCGCAGCATCGCCAACAGAGCTGGTTTCACCACCACCACCTGCTTCCGGCTCATCACCTCCACCGCCGCAGGCAACCAGTGCCAATGAAAGCAGCAGCATTAGTAAAAGCGCTAAGTTAAGTTTTCGCATATATGCGACCTCCAATTTTGTTGATGTTTTTAATTATGCACCGGGCACTTAAACTTATGCAAGTGCCCATCTAACATTACCACAATGCGTTAAAACCGGGAGATGTTAGATTGAGATTGGAAATAAGATTTACTAATAGTGGACCATAAGATACCAAAACAAGAACGATTGTGGCAACCACCCAGGGACGCCAGGTATCTAACCAAGCAGGAGCCGGAGCCTCATCATATGGTTCGGCAACAGGCATCTCAATTTCTTCTGTTAAGGTCTTCTTGGAGAAAACGGTCCCCACCATATTAGTATAGAACAACAAACCGCTAATGCCCAATATAACACCGCCCAAAGCAGCTTCAATCAATAAAGGCTGCCAATCAGCAGAAGCATAAGGAGCAACACCAAGCATGGTGCGGCGTGGCGAACCAAAATTCAGCCCTAGAATGTGCAAACCATTAGACATCAATAACATTCCGGCAAACCAGGTCCACGCCTGCCATATGGCTACCTTGTTGCTAAACAGTGGTTTGTTGGCCAATTTTGGCACCAGCCAATAAGCAATCCCAAAGAACGTCAGGGTAACGCCAGAGCCTACTGTCAGATGAAAGTGGCCAGGAACCCACATGGTGTTGTGAACAACCAGATTCAAGTTGTAGGAAGAGTTTGTCAGGCCACTTATGCCACCAAAGGCAAACAGAATCATTGCTAGATTTTGCGCTGTGAAAGATGGATTATCCCAGGGCAAGGTACGAATCCAGCCCAACAACCCGGTACCACCGCGTGCCCGTCCACCAAGTTCCAAAGAAGCTATGACGTTAAATGCCGTCAGTAAGCTGGGCAGGAACAATGAGTAAGTCAATACGGCATGCACAACTTTCCACCCCTGCGGTACGCTGGGGTCCAAATATTGATGATGCAGCCCAACCGGAATAGAAAGCAGTAAGAATAACCAGAATACCAGGCGTGCCAGCGGTTCGCTAAACAACTTGCCACCAACCTGCTTGGGCACCATGCCGTACCAGGATACATAGGCTGGCAGCAGCCAGAAATACACAATGGGGTGACCCGTAAACCAGAAGAAGGTACGCGCCAACTGCGGGTCGATACCATCGACCAAGCCCAAAGACCAGGGAATAATTAGCCAAAGCATTTCCGTAGCGATACCCACAGTGGCAAACTGCCACATTGCCATAGTAATAAGTGTACCTAGAGCAATTAATGGCGTCTGTACACCTGGATTTTCTTTGCGCCAGGCGCGGTAAGTGAGAAACATGCCCCAACCGCCAACCCAGGAACCTATGACCACAAGCGTCAAACCAATATAAAAGAAGGGCGATGCTTGTAGCGGTGGATAAAAGGTAAAGAGTACCGTCGCCAGATTCAGCAAAACCGGTATAGCAGCCATCACAAAGCCGATGACCATGATGATAAAGCTGGCCAGGTTCACTTTGGGATGAGATAAATCACGCTTAAGGCTATAAACCGTGGTAAAAGTGAAAAAACCAACGATGAAGAATGTGGTCCATACTAGTGCATTCAACACACCATGAATAGTCAGCCCTTGATAGTAACTGTTTAAACCAACGTTTTGCAATCCTGGGTAAACGTTTAAACCCACATGTTCTAATTTTTGTAGGGGACCCAATGATCCGCCAATAAATAGGGCAGCCATACCTAGGCCAAGGTACCAGGCTGTCAATTTCTTTGTGCTTGCATACATAAATTCACCTCCACAAGCTGGCGAGCAAGATAACGACCAGCACGAGTGCAAGATAGAGATTAGAGAAGTGGAATAGGGCAAATGCGGGAGCTCTTTCGGCCGGATTTATCAACAAAGCAATGGTCCGTAGAATGAGTACGGCCGTTGCCAACCCAATCGGCACCAGATAGAACCAATCAATGGCGGGCCAAAAGCCGAGTGCCAAACCTGCCGTTGCTGTGAACACGGTATGTACGGCCGTCCAGCGTGCCGCAACATGAGGCGCTACCCGGGCAGGCAGCATCGGATAATCTGCCTTGATGTAGTCGGCCCGGTAAGCCAGTGCCAATGCCCAAAAGTGAACTGGTGTCCAGACAAAGACCAATGCGGCCAAAATCCAAACCCCTAGGGCAGACCAGGCACCCACGGCTGCGCCACCGCTAATGACAGCACAGCTTCCAGCTGCACCGCCAATGACGATATTCAGCGTCGTCCGTGGTTTAAGCCAGACGGTGTATACGCCGACATAAATGACAGCTCCAAAAAATACCCAAATTGCCAGAGCTAAATTGAATGCGGCTGCCAACGCAGTTGATCCCAAAACCATGCCAACGCCAATCAGCAAAACCAACTGCGGATTTTCGATTTGGCCAGATGCCAGCGGACGGGCAGCGGTACGGTTCATTTTGGAATCACGATCCCGCTCCAGGTATTGATTAATACCAGAGGCACCAGCCGCCGACAGCGTACCAGTAATGGCCAGCAGCACCCAGGACCAAACAGAGACTTGTCCGGTTACCAGGGACCCCAGGCCTGCTCCCCCAAATGCTGAAAGCAGCAGCAGGGAAACAATACGCAGCTTAAAAAGGACAATGGCCGTACGCCACAGTGAAAAAGAGGGACGTCTTACCGGTTGGACAATTTCATTGACCGCATCCATAACTATGGCTCCACAATGAGCTGACCATACATTGTATGATGACCCACACCACAATATTCATGGCAAACAAAATTATATTCGCCTGGTTCATCAAACGTTGCGGTCAACTTCGACACTTCGCCAGGAAGCACCATCATAGACACATTGGTGTTATCCAGGCGAAATCCGTGCTGAACATCTTTGCTGGTTAGAAAAAAGGTAACAGTCGATCCCACCGGAACACGAATCTGGTTAGGCTGGAAATTCCAAGCCTGGGCCAAGATATACACTTCGTATTTATTGGGAGCCAGTTCGCGCACGCGTTCGGCAACTGGATCACCCCAAGGGGACTGACCCGGTGTCGCCACAACTTTGGGATCAATCCGATCAACGGGGGCGGGAACCTGGAAACCAAAGGCAAAACTGCTCACCAATACGGCCGTTCCAAAGATCAGCAGCAAAATGGTGGTGCCAATAATGAAATTGCGTTCACTACGATCTATGTGGATCATCCGGTCACCCCTCGTGCCAACATTGTCAGATAAGTACTTCCCCACAAGGCAATAGTGAGGAGAATGTACAAAATGACAAGCGCCACAGTTCCTTGAGGTGCTTTGTACTTCTTATCCTTTTCCATATTTAAACCTCCTTAAAATTTTGGTAGGCAAGTCAGCTTGCCTACACCTTTAAAATTCCGCTCTTACAGCTCATTCGCCAATTGCTGTAAAAGTCAGTAACAAAAAAATTTACCTAATCCGGCGTCTATTCACGGACCAGATATTTAAGATCAGCCGCCATCTCTGCCCCGGTAATTCCAAAAGGATAGAGGAGACGCAGCTTACCGCTTTTGTCTAAAACAGCCACCGTCGCGGTGTGATCAATAAGGTAACCTGAGGCAGCACTGCCTTCATGTCGCTCAAAAAAAATGCCCATTGGGGCCGTAACCGCTATGAGATCATCCGGTGAGCCAGTTAAACCAATAAACGATTCATCAAAATGGGCTAGATAATTTTTGAGCACTTCTGGTGTATCCCGTTCTGGATCCACCGTAATCATCACAACCTGGACATCTTCACTGCGATCTCCCAAAATCTCCATGGCGTCACGCAATTCCACCATCGTTGCCGGGCACACGTCTGGGCAGAAAGTGTAGCCAAAGTAGAGCATAACCACCTTGCCCCGAAAATCGATCAGGCTGACGGGCTGTTCACCAGGCCCAGTAAGCGTAAAGTTGGTCACAGGCTGCGTCGATTGAATCTCCATGCCATGCCATTCGGTGGGACCAAGATACGGCCGTATCACCAAAAACAACACTGCCAAGCCGACACCAATCCCCAACCCCAGCAGTGCCAACCGAAAACCCCGACTCTTCCAAAACGGTAGGGCCTGTGCGTTTTCATTTACTACATCAGTTACCTGACTCATGTTGTGCTCCCTCAACGTGGATAGCAAGAAAACAGGTGGGCAGCTTCATAGGCAAAGCGATAAATGCCATCACTATGATCAGCCTCCGCAGCCAGTAGCCCCAAATCCCGTAAAATAATATCTATGTCCGGTGATTCCGTTAAATATTCCGCCCGCATCACACCACTGCCATCCACTAGAAAAAAAGCAGGGTCCAGCTTGTAACGGCCGTCTTCCTGCGCTTTGTAATAAACACTAAATCCGCCACCAATCACTGACTTTAGCTGTGCTGCACCACCAGTTACCAAATGCCACACATCCGGGTCCGCTCCCATCTCATTGGCAAACGCCTGCAACTGGGCTGCATCATCATTGTCAGGATCAATAGAAAATGTCACTAACTTGAGTGGCACCGAAGATTGCACCTCCGGTAACCGCGCCTGCACTTCAGCCATCACCGGGCTGGTTTGCAGGCAAGGCGCTTCACAGCCTGTATACGTAAAGCTGTAAAGCGTAATCTGGCCACGCAGGTCTTCACTGGTAAATCGTTCCCCTGTTTGATCGGCCAAATAGAAACCAGGGGCCAGTGTAATGCGAGGCAAAACTAAAATCGGTCGCGCGGTAGAGAACCAGATGACACTAGCCGCAATCAGCCCAAAAAAGCCATAAAATAGACGCCAAAACAACATACCAGAGGATTTAGGCGATTGGCTTGACTTTGCCGCCGTAGCCGACATCATTTTCCAGGCACCTGTTTAGGCTCGATTTCTTTTTGCTTCGGAGAAGCATACAAATAAGGAAAATCAACGGGCGCTCTACGCGGCTCTTTTTGTAATCTTTTTGCCTCTTGCGCCAAAGCCGCCAGCTTCGTTTTCTGCAACTCCTCCATGACCATCAACTGTAAGCGCCCCCAAACTTCATGCCCCGGGCAAAAGCGATCCCGATTGCATTCCTGGGGGCGAATGAGACAAATATTGAGGCAGACTGGCCCTTCAATGGCTTCAATGATGTGCAGTAAGTTGATCTCATCAATATCTTGTTGTAAAGCCAATCCACCAGATGGTCCTGTTTGGGTGTGGAGCAGATTAGCACGGACAAGATCGGCCGTGATTTTGTGCAAGAATGCTTTGGGAACGGCCGTACGCGCCGAAACACGACGTGCCGAGAGGAATGCCCCAGGAGTTTGCATTCCCAATTCAATCATAATTCTTACTGCATAATCAACACGTCGGCTAATTTGAAACATAGATATTGTTGACCTATATACTCCACATTCTCTTGGCCTGAATTTACCCGACATGGCAACCACCCCATAGTGACAAATGTCACAAGGTTTTTGTGACAATCAGCATCCAGAAAGATACCT
>JBNKLQ010000119.1:0-17631 GCA_050292445.1 Promineifilaceae bacterium (SeqCode)
CAACTGACGCTCGTCCTAAAAAGAAGCTCTGCGTCGTCGCGCCGAAGTCGATCATCACTTCTTCAAAGTTGAAGTTGTCGGGCCGTGACCCATTGAGACCGGGGGCATTGCTGAAAAAGTCGTACACAAGGGAACGGCCGTTACTCGGATCATAAATATGCGCCACACCGCTGCCACCCAAATGCACCACGCCAATTTCGGCAATGAAAGAGGCAAACGCAGCGGCCACGGCTGCATCAACCGCATTGCCCCCTGCCTGCAAAATTTGTTGTCCGGCAACGGCCGTTTGGGTATCCCCGGCAGCAATCACTCCTCGCATTCATTCAACTCCTATCACTTGGGAGTAAACCTGACAGGTTCCCAAAACGTGCTTGAAATGAAGCTAATTGAGTATGGCAAAGAACCATTTTAGCTAGATTTTGTCGTGAACCTGTCAGGTTTTGCTAACTCCAAACTTAGATTATTCAAAGCGTATAGTTTACCCGACTTTGGGGGTGTTGGCTTGCCTGAGGCAGATTGGTCCAATCTTTAAGATTGGACCAATCTTGAGGTTAAAAAGGAGAGAACCCTTAGATTCTTTAGGTGAGGTTGAACGCTTTTTCCAGGGCAAGAATATCATCCTGGCCGATGGGGACCAGCGGGCCGATGGTAGAAGTGTTAATCAGAGAACGAGCGCTGTACTCGGCCACTTCCAGGCGGTCGAACGTTTGCAGAATGTTTTGCCCGACCACCAGGCAGGAGTCGTTTTCGATGATGAGGACGGGGGTTTGTGAGGAAACGGCCGTAGCAATCTCATCGGGCGCGGTGTACTGTGCGCCATGCGGAATTTGGGGAATGCTGCGCAGTAAAATGTAGCTTTCAGGAATGGTGCGCGTGTCAAAGTGGCTGGCGGAGATGGCAAAGGCCATCACGCTGGGAGACTGCGCCAAAATGATGCAGTTGATCCCTGGATGCTGCGCATAAATAGCCTGGTGCAGCCGCACCGAGCGGCTGGGCAATTTCCCCTGTTCCCGTTCCCCATTGCGAATCAAAACCAAATCCTCAATATCCAAATTGCGCCGGTCCTGGCCCGTGGGCGTGATGAGGAAGCTGTTTTCATCCACGCGGGCCGAAGCCACCCCTTCTGTGCTGATCATTAGCTGCCGGTCGTAGGCGCGGTGGATGATGTCGATAAGCTGCTGGCGCAGTTCCCGCTCGCGGCTGCTGTGACCAGTGGGTGCAAATTCTGGCAGCTCGTGGTTGCGAGCATCAAATGGGGCCAATTGTTCAGACGTCAGGCTGTTGACTTCACCCAAGCCTTTGGCCTGCATTAAGGTGCGGGCGCAAAAGTCTAGCGTTTCCAACCGCTGGAAGGCGTCTAGCAGGCTGTGACTGCCTGTTACAATGCCATGATTTTCCAGCAAAACCACATCATAGCCGTCGCCAAACGTGTTGGCGATGACGGTGCCCAACTGCTCGCTGCCGGTGAGGGCGTATGGCGCGTAACCCACCGGGCCGCAGACGCGCTGCGCCTGGGGGATGATGCTCGTGTCCGGTATTTCGCGGGCGATGCTGAACGAAACCAGCGCCGGGGGGTGGGCATGCACAATGGCGCGCAGGTCGGGCCGCTGTTGGTAAATGGCCACATGGAAGGGATATTCCGAGGAGGGGCGGTGCGGGCCTTCGATACGGCCGTCTGCCCGCACACACATAATGTCTTTGGGGGCTAAATTTCCTTTGTCTACGGCTGCCGGAGTAATCCAAATATCGCCGTTTTCGTCTTTAATGGAGAGGTTCCCACCTGAAAGCGTGGTCATGCCGCTGTGGTAAATGCGGTTCATGATGTTGACCAGCTGGTCACGCGGATGGAGTAAATCAAAATTCATAAGGTTTATATCTCTTTTTTGGTCTTCATCAATTAGTGTCTAAAAAATTTTTTGAAATCTCAATTTGTCATTCCCGCGCAGGCGGGAATCCATTTGGTTTTTACATTATACAATTCTGGATGCCTGCCAGCGCAGAGCCTGCCCCGCGAAGGCGTGGAGCATGACAGTTATTGTCTTGGAAGTTTGTCAAGGACACTATTTAGCGAAGAACCGAAATGGGACACAGATTGTCACAGATAAACACGGATTTGCTTCTCCTATCTGTGTAATCTGCGTTTATCTGTGTCCTACATTCTTCATCTTGTTATTAAGGTCAAGTATCGTTGATGGGCTTCTTGCCAGACGGCCGTTTCCCTTTCATCTGGTTCATACCGCTGCCAGGGAGCCATGTTGGCCACCAAATTGCGCCCCTCGGCAATGTTTTGCAGTTCGCCCAGGGCAATCAACTGCACCAGCGCGTTGCCAATGACCGTCGCTTCAATCGGTCCGGCAATGACCGGGCGATTGGTGGCGTTGGCTGCCATCTGGTTCAGCAGCTCATTCTGAATGCCGCCCCCTACAATATGTACCACATCCACTGTCCGATGGGAAACAGCCAACAACTCCTCTAATGTATGCCGGTAACCCAAAGCCAGGCTCTCCAGCACCGTACGAATGATGGCTCCCGGTGACTGCGGCACTGGCTGTTTGGTGCGAGTGCAAAAATCCTGCACCAATTGAGGATGGTCGCCCGGCGGCAAGAAGCTGGCGTCGTTGATGTTAATGAGTGAGCGCAGCGGCGGCTCAGCACGGGCCAGTTCCACCAATTGGGCGTAAGAAAACGAGTGGCCTTGCTGCTGCCACGTCTTGCGGCACTGCTGCACAAGCCACAGCCCCATCAAGTTTTGCAGCAGGCGCACGGTGCCGTACACGCCACCTTCATTGGTGACGTTGGCTGCCAACGCTGCCTCGCTAACGATGGGCTGATGCGTTTCCAGGCCAAACAGGCTCCAGGTGCCGCTGCTGAGGTAGGCGTAGTTTTCAGTCTGGGCGGGAACGGCCGCAACGGCGCTGGCCGTATCGTGCCCGCCCACGGCAAACACGGGGATGCCGTCAAATCTGCCCAGCCGGGTTCCGGCATCGACAATCGGCGGCAAAATATGGCGGGGGATGTTTAGCTTGCCCAACAGGTCGTTGGCCCACTGGCGGGTTTGCACGTCCAGCATCTGGCTGGTGCTGGCGATGCTGTGTTCGGCGGTCTTTTCACCGCTCAGCCAATAGCTGATCAAATCAGGGGTGAACAGCAGCGTGTCGGCCAAGCTGAGCAATGGTGAATCTTCAGCGACCAAACTCATGAGTTGGTAAAGTGTGTTGTAGCGGGCAAACTGGATGCCGGTGGTGGTGAACACTTCATGCTGTGGCACCTGGGCAAACACAGCGTCCATCATGCCTTCGGTGCGGTCGTCGCGGTAACAAACGGGGTTGCTCAGGAGACGGCCGTTCTTATCCAACAGCCCAAAATCCACCCCCCAGGTATCTACACCGATGCCCGCAGGATTGTAATGTTCCCCTTTGCCGATGCCGGTTTGAATCTCGGCCCACAGCCGCAGAATGTCCCAGTACAGTGTGCCGTGTACTGTAACCGGACCGTTAGGGAAGCGGTGCAGTTCCTCTAGTTCCAGCTGACGGCCGTCGAAGTGGACGGCCATCACCCGACCCGATTCGGCACCCAGGTCAACGGCGAGGACGGTTTTCTGTGACATGATTCCCTCTTTTTACACAGGCTCGAAGTACAGACTTTCCAATGAACTGTTGATGCCAGGAGCGCCAAACAGGGGCAAACTGCGTGTGTGCATGGTATTGCCCAGGTTTCTAACATCCTGCTGGCTCAGTTCCTTGATCTCGCCAACGGCTAATGCCTGCAAAATGGACTTGGCGCTTATCTCCAGCAGCTCAACCAGCATGAGCGTCTCCTTGATGCCGCCACGGGACATCGTTACCAGGCCATGACTTTCCATTAAGAAACTGTTGTATTTGGGCAGGAATGGCACAAAATTTTCTGCAAGCTGTTCTGTAAGCGGTTCGGCATATGGCACCAGTGGCACAGGCCCCACTTCAATGGCCGTCTCTGGGAAAATCGGCCGCATCAACCAGTTTTTATTGTGAGAAATTGCCAGGGCGCAAACATGCGGTCCGTGGCAATGAATAACGGAAACGACATCTGGCCGCAGCTGAAAGAACTTGAGGTACATAGGCGTTTCCCCTGTGGGCTTACGCTTACCCTCAACTACTTTCCCTTGCATGTTGATAAAAACCAAATCCTGAAGATCGATATCGCCCTTATACATTTTTGTGGGCGTAATCATGAGCAGATCGTCTTCCAGTCGCCATGCCAGGTTCCCGCCGCTGCTGGTCACAAATTGGGTCTCTGCCAGGCGATGACAGACCGCCATGAACTCCCTGGCTTCGGCAGCGTGTTTCTCAATTTTCTTCATCCCTACAACTCTCCAGTGGCTTCACGACAAGGGGGTCACGCCCTTTTTTAGAATGATATTGCCGTACTTGCGCGTTTCCCCGGTAAGCACGACGGCAAAGGCGTTTTTGGCTCGCTCGTAAAAGGCAAACCGCTCGATGAATTGAATTTGGGGAGCGTATGGTGCGTGACGCAAAATTGCTGCCCGATAATCTGATTCAACTTCTGAGTTTGGTTTGTCACCCGGAACACAAGCCATCATCACAACCGGGTCGTCTACATAGGTGTCTAGAGCAAACAAAGGCATAATGGCATCCAGTAAATCGGCAATTTTCAAGCCATCGGCCCGGATGACAAATTCATTGACGCTGTGACCGGGAAAGTGAGCGTCGGCCAGCACAATCTCATCACCGTGGCCCATCTGGTAAAGTGCAGCCAGCAGCTCAGGACTAAACAAGGGGGAAATTCCCTTTAACATAACTCACCTCTAGAAACTGAAATTTTTTTGACGCAAAGAACGCAAAGTTTTATAAGGTGCAAAGGGAAATTGTGCCCATCCTTTGCCTCTTTGCGCCTTTGCGTCAAGGTTGTTTTATCCGTATAGAGGCCCAAAATTAGCACAGGCGCGGAAGTCTGCGCCTTGTGGTTCCATCGCGCCAAAAGCGGCCCAGGCGTGTGGCCGGAACACGTTTTCCTCCGGCACGTTGTGCATGTAGACGGGAATGCGCAGCATAGCGGCCAGGCTGATCAGATCAGCGCCGATGTGGCCGTAGGAAATGGCCCCGTGGTTGGCACCCCAGTTGCTCATCACCGTGTACACATCGCGGAAAGGCCCGGTGCCTTCGGTGCGCGGTACAAACCAGGTGGTGGGCCAGGTGGGATTGGTGCGCTCATCCAGCACCTCATGCACCTCATCGGGCAAATCCACGCTCCAACCTTCGGCGATTTGCAGCGCCGGGCCTAAGCCTTTCACTAAGTTGAGGCGGCACATGGTCATGGGCATACCGCCACGCGTGCGGAATTTGGTGGACCAACCGCCGCCCCGGAAATATTCGGTCATGCCTGCGTGCCAGGTGGTGGCTTCCAGGCAGGCTTGGGCGTCTTCCGGCGTGATTTCCCACCACGGCTTCATGACTGGCTGGCCATCTTTTTCTTGTGCGCCAGTGCCGTCCAATGCTGCCGGGCCAGAGTTGATGAGGTGCAATATGCCGCCTACGGCCGTTCCTTCCAGTTCATAACCCGTAACCCGCTTCACCGCCTCTGGGCTCCAGTAGGTGCGCACATCGGCAAAAATTTGGGCCGTGCCCGTGAGCAAATGGCCCAACAACATGCTCGCGCCGTTAAGCGCGTCATTTTCCGTGGCGACCATAAATGGCTGGCGGATGCCGTTCCAATCAAACGAGGTGGTTAAAATCGCTTCCATGAAGTCGCCGTTGGCGAAGGTATCGGTCCACTGCCGCTGCCCCTGGAACCCCCCGGCGATGGCGTTGTGGCCGTTGGCTTCTTCTTTAAAGCCCAATTCGGCCAGACGTGCATTGCCCACCATCAGGTCGCGGGCGATGAGGGCCATTTTGACCGATAATTCCCAATCGGCGTCTTGCTGTTCGCGGCTGCGTTTGTGGGTGTCGTCGTTGTAATCTTGGCCTTCGGGGCAGTTGGCTTTGACCCAGGCCAGCGCTTTTTGGTACTCGTCGGGATCGTAAATGCCCTGGTTGATGCGCCGGGTGAATTCGGTCATGTCGATGGTTTCTACTCGCATCCCCAAATATTGCTCAAAAAAGGGCTGATCAACGATGGAGCCAGCGATGCCCATCGAGACACCGCCCATCGCCAGGTAGGATTGGCCGCGCATCGTGGCTACAGCCAATCCGGCGCGGGCGAAACGCAGCAGTTTTTCCTGCACATCGGTGGGAATGGTGCTGTCGCCGATGTCCTGGACATCACGGCCGTATATGCTAAATGCGGGGAGTCCTTTCTGAGCATGAGCTGCCATCACCGCTGCCAGATAAACCGCACCGGGTCGCTCCGTACCGTTGAAGCCCCAGACCGCTTTAGGGATGAGTGGGTCCATGTCCATCGTTTCGGAACCGTAGCACCAGGCGGGCGTGACGGTAATAGAGACGCCGACCCCTTCACGCGCAAATTTTACGGCCGTTTCCGCCGCCTCTTTCACCCCACCAATACAGGTGTCGGCCACGACACACTCTACGGGCAGGCCATTGGCATGGCGCAGGTTTTCGCTGAGGAATTTAGCCACATTTGTTGCCATGTTCATGGTCGTTTCTTCTAAAGATTCGCGGACGCCGTGGTAACGGCCGTCAATCGTTGGCCGAATCCCAATTTTAGGCGGATCGCCAATCAGACGATTTTTTGGTTGATTCATTTTCATCGCAAAAAGCCTCCGTATTGGAAGCTGGAGCAGGAGAGATGCCTCTTGCTCTCCTGCCAGCTCTAACTTGCTTTCTTCACCTGTTCTTCAATCCAGGGATAGGTCTGGGCAATGCCATCCTTGAGGTAATTCCTGGCTTCCCAACCGAGGGAGTAGATTCGTTCGTTGCTGAAGTTGCGCGATTGAACGCCAACTGGGCCGTCAATGTGCTTGATATTTATATTCTTGCCAGCTACGTCAGCCACGGTTTGCACCAGTTCATCAACGGTGATGTACTGTGGACAGCCGATATTAACCGCCCCTTGCAAATCGGAGTGCATGAGCCGGTAAATGCCATCGACCATATCAGCAACATAAGTGTAAGAGCGAACGGCAGTACCGTCCCCCCACACCTCAATCGTGCCGCCATCTTCCACTTTGGCTACCTTGCGGCAAATGGCTGCTGGTGCTTTCTCTCTGCCGCCGGTCCAGGTTCCGTAGGGGCCGTAACAGTTTTGAAAGCGGGCAATGCGCACCGTCATGCCCTGGTTGCGCTCATATGCCTGGGCCATACGTTCCGAATACAGCTTTTCCCAGCCGTATTCGTTGTCGGGATTGGCTGGAACTGCTTCTGCTTCTGTCATTTCTGGCTCGCCGGGCTGCATGTCCCGGTAAACACAAACCGAGGAGGAGAAAAAATAGCGCGGCACGCCCAATCGCGAGGCGTGATGGGTCATGTGAATGTTGATCAATACGCTGTTGTGCATGATTTCGCATTCGGCTGAATGGATGAAGCCCATGCCGCCCATGTCGGCCGCCAACTGATATACTTCGTCAAACGTGCCGTCGCCCAGCGTTAGGGCCTGGATGCAGTTGGCTTCTTGGCGCAAATCGAGGACCAGGAATTCGTCAGCGGCCGTTTCTCGAAACTCGTGATTTTTTATATCAACGCCACGTACCCAATAGCCTTCATCTTTCAACTTTTGAACCAGATGGCCACCAATGAACCCACCAGCGCCACAGACAAGTGCAGTTTTCATAAAAAACCTCTTTATTGATAAAGTTTATGGGGAGGTTAGGGGGTAGAGACTGGAGATTTATCGTTAGTCTCCACCCCCTAACCTGCACTCTAAAGTTTCCAAACATTTAATCATGTTCCCGACGCGCCACAATGCGCACCGCATTTTCAATGGGTTTATCCGCAACTAAAATAAGATAACCACCCCCACCCGCGCCGGATAGTTTCCAGCCCAGAGAAATATCTTTGTACTTCTCGATGAGCCGGGTCACTGAGTCGTTTATCATGTTGGGGAACATCGCAATTTGGGCTTCAAACGAGGCCCGCACCGAATGCCCCAATAATTGAATATCCTTTTGCTGAAGGGCCTGCCAACATTTTGTAGTCGCGTCAGCAAGTGCTTTAGCCTGCCTGGTGTTAATTTGTGTGTTAGCCAAAACGTCGTAATC
This sequence comes from Promineifilaceae bacterium (SeqCode), assembly GCA_050292445.1. Lineage (GTDB taxonomy): Bacteria > Chloroflexota > Anaerolineae > Promineifilales > Promineifilaceae > Leptofilum. The sequence continues at coordinate 8,153 of JBNKLQ010000119.1, forward strand.
AGCCTGACGTGGGCCTAGGGTTATTAGGTAGAGAGCATTCTCTAAAAATTGTAACGTTAGTTCATCTTGTAGGCGGTTAATGTTATCTGGCCAATACTCGCCTTTATAATCTGCCTTAGCCAATCCAGGATAAACAATGCCAATAGCATCCTGAGACCCTGATATTTCTGTTGTGCCTGGAGGATTGTCATAGCAAAAAAGAATCTTTGCTAGCTTCTGTAGATCGTCGATGGGCAGACGAGAACCCCATAGTTCTATTGCGGCATGGCGAGTGCTAGAGGCCATCCCGCTACGATCATTAAAATCAATCGTTGGCTCTATAGAAAGCGTAATCACGGATCCTGGATAGTGTCGTGATACAAAGGGTTGATCTAGCCAACCGCCAGCAAGGTCGATACGAAAAGGTATTTGATTAATTGCCCGTAGGTCTGTCGTTGAACGAGGCGCCAAACCCGAATGAGGCTCACGTTTGAGAACGATATATTTTACGCCATGTTGTGCACATAGGTTTTGCTTGTCAAGTGTATTTCCATCTTCGTTAACTATGAAGATTTCTGGTTGGAGAGCTTCAAATTCGGATAAAAAATCCAGCATCCCCGAGCCTCTGGAAATGAAGGCGTCTTTTACAAATTTGACGGATCGAACCATGTAAAGACGTTCATCTTCTGTGTTAATTGGGCAGCGTCCTTTTAAATCAAAAACCGTTTTGTCTGAGCCTAATGCGACGTATAGGTCCCCAAATTGTGATGCTTCCCTAAAAAAAGCAATATGACCGCTATGAAGAAGATCATAGCATCCACTGACGAATACTTTTTTGCACATGACCCATTAACTTTGGCGCCGGCGCAGCATGTCGGCATAAACCGCAAGGATTAAAATGCCACCAGTGACCACAATTTGCCATTCCTGAGGCACTGATAAAATGCGCAAACCGTTGGTTAATACGCTGATGATAAACGCGCCAATGACGGTGCCTAAAATGGTACCTTCGCCACCGCTGAGGGACGTACCACCAATTACAACGGCGGCAATGGCGTCAAGCTCATAACCAGCACCCAGGGCGGGTTGGGCTGAGTTTAGCCGGGCGGCAATCAAGACTCCGGCCAGACCGGAGTAGAGACCAGCCAAAGCGTAAACGGCCGTTTTCCATTTGTCGGTATTGACGCCAGAGAGCCGTGTGGCTTCTTCATTGCTGCCCAGGGCAAAGGTGTAGCGCCCCAAAATTGTTTTGTTCAAAATGATATGGGCCACAATGGCTGCGCCAAAGAAGATCAAAACTGCATAAGGGATACCGGCAATATCGCCCATGGCAAGCTGGCTAAAGGCGGGCGTATCGCTAAAATAGATTGGTTTGAGGCCAGAAATGACCAGGGCCAGACCTTTGGCCACGTACAACATCCCTAGTGTGGTAACAAAAGGTGGCACGCGCATTTTCGAGATCACAGTACCGTTCAGCCATCCGGCCAAACCACCTGTTAGTAAGCCCCCCAAGATACCCACAGGAATCGGTAGGCCCAAGTTGGTGATGAAGACGCCGGTCATTACGGCCGAAAGCGTCATCACAGTACCAACCGATAGATCGATACCGGCCGTAATGATGACGAAGGTGACGCCCAGGGCCAGCACGCCGTTGACGGCCGTTGCCAACAAAATCCCCACGATATTACTGAACTGAAAAAAGTTCGGCGATGCCAATGAAAACACCACAAACATCACAATTAACCCGGCAAAAGCCAAAATCTTTTGCGAGGCATCAGAATTGAACAAAGCTTTTAATTGAAGATTTCTAGTTTTCATTGTTTTGATCCTATGCTGTAACAGCAGGCGCTGCCGTAAGATTATCGTTTACGATTGGTTTGCGTGCCGTGGCCAATGTCATGATTTTCTCTTGGTTTGCTTCGCCAATCGGCAATTCGCCCGTTATGCGGCCCTCACACATCACAATGATGCGGTGGCTCATGCGCAAAATCTCTGGCAGCTCAGAGGAAATCATAATGATCGATTTACCTTGCTTTGCCAGATTATTCAATAATCGGTAGATTTCGCTTTTTGCTCCTACATCTATACCTCTGGTTGGCTCATCGAAAATTAAAATATCGGTATCAGCTGTTAGCCACTTACCAATAACTACCTTTTGTTGATTTCCCCCTGAAAGATTCTTCACTGCTTGCTCTGCGCTAGGGGTCTTGATACCTAAGTCATCAATGTGGTGTTTGGCAGTGGAGCGTATCATTGACTTGTTGATCCAACCCAAAAACCCCAAAAACTTCCCCATTGCAGCCATCGCCACATTTTCTTTGACTTCCATGCCTAAAGCTAAGCCGTAACGCTTGCGATCTTCAGATAAGTAGCCGATGCCGTGCCAAACAGCTTGCTGGGGGGAACGAATATGCGCTTCCTGGCCCATCACGTAAATTTCGCCTGAGTCGACGGGATCGGCACCAAATATGGCGCGGGCAACTTCAGTTCGGCCCGCACCCATCAGGCCAGCAAAACCCAAAATTTCTCCCTTCTTCAAGTTAAAGCTGATGTCTTGTAAGACCTTGCCCCGGTTCAGGTTTTTAACTTCTAATACCAGATCATCACTTATTTCTTCCGGCAGCTCGGGTTTGGCTTCAAAGATAGTTCGGCCCACCATCATGCTGATGATTTTATCGGTGGCAACTTCGGCCGTTTGCACTGTGTCGATATAATGACCATCCCGCATTACGGTGACGCGATCAGAAATTTGTTTGAGTTCTTCCAAACGATGGGAAATATAGATAATGCCTACGCCTTTTGCCCGAAGGCCTCGAATAAATTCAAAAAGGTCTTCGATTTCAGTTTCAGTTAAAGCGGCCGTTGGCTCATCCATAATGAGCACTTCGGAGTTGAAAGAGAGGGCTTTGGCAATTTCCACCATCTGCTGTTTGGCAATTGTTAAATTGGAAACGCGGGTTTGGGGGTCCAACTTTAAATGCATCGTCGCGAATAATTCGGCCGTTTGTTTATTAAGGGCTGTTTCATCAAGGAAGAGGTTCATACTGCGGCGTGGTTCTCTTCCAATGAAAATGTTCTGTGCTAACGTCAGATGGGGCATCAGGTTAAGTTCCTGGTGAATAATGCTGATGCCTAAATCTTGAGCGGCACGTGGAGAAGAAACGTCCACTTCTTTGCCCTTGAACAAAATGCGGCCAGCATCCTTGGCATAGATGCCAGATAAGACTTTCATCAGGGTCGATTTACCGGCTCCATTTTCACCAACCAAGGCGTGAACTTCACCAGCGCGCAGCTCAAAGCGGCATTGGTCTAATGCTTTAACACCAGGGAAGCTTTTATCGATCCCTTCCATGGAGACGAGGATGTTATCCATGTTTTCTCTCTTCCCTCCACAGCATGGAAATACTGTGGCTTCTCGAATACTGATTCAAAATGACCTGTCAGGCTGTTACCCCTGACAGGCCATAAAGATTAAGGCTTATTTATACAGCAACGGTGCGATTGTTCCGTCATCAATGTTGCTAGCATCGTACCAGTGGAAACCGGTGTCGATTTCTTCCGGCAATGTCTCACCATCGAGGGCTTTCACGGCCGCTTCGACACATTTGTAGCCAATACCAATCGGGTCCTGGGTGATTGCGCCCGCTTCCGTACCAGCGCGGATAGCGTCCATTTGCTGCTGGCCAGAGTCGTAGCCAATCACAACGATCTCGCCTTCTTTGCCCATTTCGCTCACGGCATTCAGCACACCAATGATGGAGCCTTCGTTTGCGCCGAAGAAGCCCTTCAGGTCCGGGTGCGCCTGGATAATAGCTTTAGCCAGGTCGGTGGATTTTAGCTGGTCACCAGCGCCGTATTGAATATCAACAATCTCGATGTCGGGGTATTCAGCTTCCATCTGATTGACAAAACCATCTCGACGGTCGATACCGGTGCGGCTGGTTTGGTCATGAACGATAACGGCGACTTGACCCGATCCACCAATCAGTTCAGCCATTTTGTCGGCAGCCACAGCGGCAGCAGCAATGTTGTCGGTCGCAGCGGTAGAAAGCGGAATGTCGCTGTCAACGCCAGAGTCAAAGCCAATCACAGGGATACCTGCTTCTTGAGCGCGTTCTAGCTGGGGAATTAAAGCCTGGGTATCGAGAGCGGCCAGACACAAGGCGGCGGGGTTTTTATCTAGAGCGGCCTGGACCATTTCAACCTGCTTGTCAACCTGGGCTTCTGTTTCGGGGCCTTCGAACGTGATGGTTACATCATAGTCTACGGCGGCTTGTTCGGCACCGGCTTTTACTGCCTGCCAGAACTGGTGCTGGAATCCTTTCGAGATAACAGCAATGTAGGGTTTATCGGTGGATTCAGTACCGGATTCGGCCGTTTCTTCATCACCACCACCACCACAAGCTACCAGTGCCATTACGGCAACTAACAGCCCCAGCAAGATTAAGGATAGTTTGGTTTTCATTCTTAAAAATCTCCTCTTTAACTCTCAATTTAAATCATATTGTAGATTGGAAATAAGCCAGGGAAACCTTAGCAGTTACTTCCAGTCCGATCGTTGAGTAAAATTTCATATTGTTAAATCAAACCATACGCAGTGTCTCCTTAAATGAACTGAGAGGTAGCCTGTTTAGGCAAATTCTCTACCTACCCATTTGACTTACTCGAAAAATATTTGCCCGCTATATTCTGTGTTGATGATCCGTTTAGGTTAGGCGGAGCACTTGATTGCCGGATAAATAGTTTCACAGGCAGAACGATTTCCTGGCGTTCGGCCGAACCTTCATTTAATAATCGCGCCAGCAGCAGTTGTGTTGCTTTGTAGCCCATTTCATAGGCGGGTTGAACGGCAACGGTTAAGAAGGGATGGGGGGTTATCGTTGCCGGGACATCGTCGAAGGTTACGAGGGATACATCTTCTGGAACCGTTAGGCCGGCCTCATCAATTGTTTGCCAGGCACCATTGGCAATAAAGTTGTTAACCGCGACAAAAGCGGTGGGGCGGGGCGTTATTTTGAGCGCTTGTCTGGCCATTTCAGCGCCCATGTTTTGGCTGAAAGATCCCCAGAAGACATTTTCGCTGCTGTAAATTAACCCGGCTTCTTCTATTGCTTGGCGATAGCCTTCAACACGTTCCACGGAAGTTGAAATGTTTTGAGGACCAGACAATAGCACGATTTGTTTGTGGCCTAACCCTATCAAATGTCGAGTTAATTGATAGGCCCCATCAAATGAGTCTCCTCGCACAATATCAACATCTACATTGGGTATGTTTCGGTCTAAAATTACCAGGGCGATTTTTTGTTTTTGAATAAGACGCACCGATTCGGCTTTATCGCCAGCGGGAACTAATAAAAACCCATCAATCCGACGCTTGAGAAGCATGGTGAGATATTGATCTTGTTTTTTCAGGGATTCATCTGTATTGCAAAGAATGACGCTATACCCTTTTTCTTGTGCGGCATCTTCTACGCCACGCGCCAAAGTGGTCCAAAAGGGATTGGTAATATCGGTGAGAACGAGAGCAAGGGTGTTCGTTTGGTTAAAGCGGAGGCTAGGCCCAAGCATGTTAGGTACATAACCCAGTTCGGCGATGGCCGCCTCTACTTTGGCTCGGGTTGCTTCACTGACATAGCCTGAGTTGTTAATGACGCGGGACACGGTCATTGTGGCAACTCCGGCTCGTTTAGCAACGTCGCGTATGGTGGGCATTTTTCTCCTTTCTTGCGAAAAGTGATACGCGTAACATGTTATGGGTAACATTATAACTATTGTCTAAAGGTTGTCAATACATTTTTAGATAAATTGTCTAAGCGATTTTGTTGTTTTTGGTTGACATCTGTAGAGCACATTTTATAATGTTACGCATAACACGGTGAAACGGCCGTTTTTTTTGAGATATTATGTTACGCATAACATAAGGCACTCTGATAGCTTGTCTGCACGATTGATTTTGGGAGGAATGATGGCAAATATATCTACTTTTGCAATTGCACCAGATGGCGTTGATCCGGCATCGGTCCCCGCGCGAACTTTGTGGAATGGGGCACAAATTCCCGCTGTGGGATTGGGTACATTTGGGTCGGACAGCATTTCTGGTGAGGCAGTGGCCGCTGCGGTGAAAGAAGCGATTGCTCTAGGCTACCGGCACATTGACTGTGCGGCTGTTTATGGCAATGAGCATCTAATTGGTGAGAGCCTCCGCGAGGTGCTGGCCAGCGGCCTGGTCAGGCGAGAAGAATTGTGGATCACTTCAAAATTGTGGAATGACAAACATGCCGAGGCGGATGTGATTCCTGCGTTTCAGAAGTCCCTGCGAGACTTGCAGCTGGATTATCTGGACCTGTATCTGATCCATTGGCCATTTCCTAACCATCACGATCCAGGGGTAGATGTGAATGCGCGCGATCCCTATGCCATCCCTTATAGCCACGAAACCTACATGAAAACCTGGCGGCAGCTAGAGAAATTGGTTGATATGGGCTTGGTAAAACATATTGGCACTTCCAACATGACTCAGCCCAAGCTGGATCTGTTGCTGCGTGACGCCCGCATCAAGCCAGCTGTGAATGAGATGGAGCTGCATCCGCACTTTCAGCAGCCGGCGCTTTTCCAATACTGTTTGGACAACGAGATTGTGCCTATTGGGTATTCGCCGATAGGTTCCCCGGCGCGACCGCCCCGCGACACAACCCCAGAGGATACGGTGGATATTGAGGACCCGGTGATTGTGGCCATTGCCCAGCGGTTGGGCGTGCATCCGGCGGTGGTCTGTGTGAAGTGGGCGGTACAGCGAGGCCAGGTGCCGATTCCGTTTTCTACCAAGCGCCGGAATTTTTTGAGCAATCTGCAAGCGGCCGTTTCTGCTCCGCTAACTGATGAAGAGATGGCGGCCATTGCCCGTATCGACAAAAATTGCCGCCTCATCAAGGGGCAGGTGTTTTTATGGGAAGGGGCCGAGAGTTGGGAAGCGCTGTGGGACGTAGATGGGGTGATTGCCACAAGATAAGAGGTGTATTTTGGCCCAGCAATATATTTTGACAGTTGATGTGGGGACTTCTAGCACGAAAACGGCCGTTTGGAACAGCACCGGTACCGTATTGGCCGAAGCCTTGGCAGCCTATGCCCTCCATCGCCCGGAACCCTTGTGGGCTGAAATTGACGCTAACATTTGGTGGCAGGCTGTCTGTGACACCATCCGCCAGGTGCTGGCCCAGGCAGACGTGAATCCCCATGACGTAGCAGGCGTTGGCGTTGATGCCGTGAGCTGGACGCTCATCCCGGTTGATGAAGCAGCGAATCCACTGGCACCTGCCATGATCTGGCTGGATCGCCGCGCGGAAGAAGAAACCGCCTGGCTGAATGGACTGCCAGAAGCCCACCACTTTGTCAATCTGGTAGCTAATCCTATCGACGCCGCCTACATCACGCCCAAACTGGTCTGGCTGCGCCAAAACCATCCACAAATCTTTGCCACGGCTTACAAGTTTCTGGAAGCAACCGGCTTTATCGTGGCTTGTTTCACTGGTCAATTTGTTTGCGATTACACTCAGGCCTACGGGTATCATTTCTTCGACATCAGAAACGAACGCTGGGATGAAGACGCGGCCGCCACAATTGGCGTGCCGTTGGCAAAGATGCCGCGTTTGTGTCCATCGAGCGAAATCGTTGGGGCCGTCACTGCCAAAGCAGCGGGTGAAACCGGCCTGCGGGCAGGCATTCCTGTTCTTGCGGGTTGTCTGGATGCGGTGGCCGGGGCCTTAGGTTCTGGCGTCACGCGGTCTGGCCAGACGAATGAACAAGGTGGTCAGGCTGGCGGTCTGGGCATCAGCCTGGATCGGGTGGTGGTAGAGCCGCGCCTGATTTTTTCGCACTACGTTTTGCCGCAGCAATATTTGCTGGCGGCGGGTACCGTGGGTGGCGGTTCGTTGGGCTGGTTTCGTGATCAATTGGGGCAGGTGGAAACGGCCGTCTCCCCCCTCATCCAACAAAATCCTTTTGAACTTTTCAGTCAGCAAGCCAGCCAATCACCGCCTGGAGCCAACGGACTCATCTTCTTGCCGTACATGGCCGGGGAACGCACGCCGCTGTGGAGCAGCGTGGCGCGCGGTGTTTTCTTCGGGCTTTCCTACAACACCAGCCGGGCCGACATGCTGCGGGCTATTATGGAAGGCTGTGCTTTTGCCGTATACGATAATTTGCAAGTTGCCGCTGAACACGGTGTAACAGTAGATGAGTATTTAGGTGCTGGCGGGGCCACGCAAAGTGCGGTTTGGTGCCAGATTAAAGCAGATGTGTATGGACGGCCGTTTATCGTAGCGCAGCGTGCCGATGGGGGTGAAGGCGGACATGGTCTAGGCCTCTTTGCCCTGACGGCGCACGCCGTCGGTCTGGCCGACGACATTGGCGACTGTGTCAATAATTTGCTGCCCCGAAGGCGTGTCTACGAACCATCGCCGCAAACCCATGCCCTTTATCAGGAACTGTTTCAGGTGTATCGCAGTGTCTCGCGCAAACTGCTGGATGACTTTGCTGACCTGGATCGAATTCAAAAAAATCAAAAAGAACATTAACCCAAATTGGTCCAATTTCTAAAAATTGGACCAATCTTTTTTGGAGAACCACATGAAAGCAGCGATTTTAGAAAACCAGGGTGTTATAACCTATAAAGAGGTGCCAACACCCACGCCTGAACCGGGTCACGTCCGTTTGCAGGTGAAAGCCGTTTCCATTTGCGGCTCAGACATCAAGCGGTATGTGTCCGGACACCGCATGTATCCCATTGTTTTGGGGCACGAATGTGCTGGTGTTATAGAAAGTGTCGGCGCAGGTGTCAGCAAGGAATTGATTGGCAAACACGCTTCCGTTATCCCGGTCGTGCCTTGTTTTGAGTGTGAGCAGTGCCAGCGGGGTTATTATTCGGCCTGCCACAGCTATTCGTTTATTGGGTCGCGGCAGGCGGGCGGCTTTGCCGATTATCTGGAACTGCCAGAGCGGAACGTGCTCATCGTGCCGGACGAACTGCCGTTTGAACACGTCGCTTTGATCGAGCCCTCGACGGTGGCCCGGCACATGTTGGCCTTGGGAGATTTTCAAAAGGGGCAAACGGCCGTTGTCCTTGGTGCCGGTTCTATAGGCCTGATGATTGTGCAGTGGCTACGCATTTTGGGGGCCAGTCTCATTATTTGCACCGATGTCTCTGACGAAAATTTGGCCACAGCGCGCAAGCTGGGTGCCCATGTTACTCTGAATCCCTTGCGGGATGATGTGGTTGCAGAAGTAAGGCAACGGACTGGCGATGGGGTGGATATTTCGCTGGAAGCGGCAGGCGTGCCGCAAACGCTGGAGCAAACCATACCCATCACCCGTCCGCGCGGCAAGGTGATTTGCGGCGGCAACCAGCCCCTGGATAAAGCACTGCCCATGTCGTTTATCGAAAACATGATGCGGCGCGAATTGAGCATTATTGGCTGTTTCATGTCGTACTCGGCACCTTTTCC
>JBNKLQ010000120.1:0-17582 GCA_050292445.1 Promineifilaceae bacterium (SeqCode)
GGCGACTTCCCAAGCGCGTTCGAAGCGTTCATCCAGCTTTTTGCGCTCAGCCTATTGTCGCTTTTTATAGGTGGCTCGGTATTCAGCCATTTGTTCGGGAGAGATGTTTAGCGTCATATCAAAAGTGTATCACATTATTAGACAAGCCAATGGCCGGCAAACGGCCGTAATTCCACCGTCTGTCCCTCTGGGGCTAATTGATACTTGAATGCCGGGTTTGCGGCAAGCAAATCGGTGAATGTTTCTGATAAACTCAGTTGGGCTGTTTGGGGCTGATCGCTCAAGTTGAAGAAGCAGAGGACTGTTTGGTTGTTGGTGGTGCGGGTGTAGGCGAGAACGGCCGTATTTCCCGTTGCTACAAACTCAAACACCCCATTCCCAAAAGCAGGAATATTCCCGCGTGTTTGAATCAAAAAGCGCATCAGGTTCAGGTAAGACGCCGGGTCTTTCTCCTGTGCCGCTACGTTGCGCACCTGGTAGCCGTACACCGCGTCGTCTTGGATGGGGAAGTAGGTTTTGGCCGCGCTGGTGAAGCCTGCCTGGTGGCTATTGGTCCACTGCATCGGGGTGCGGCAGCCGTGCCGGTCCGGCAGCCAGATGTTGTCCCCCATGCCAATCTCATCGCCGTAATAGACGATGGGCGTGCCTGGCAGCGACAGGAAGAGAGCGTGCAGCAGGAACCATTTGGCTTTGTTGTTGTCTAGCAGCGGGGTCAGCCGCCGCCGGATGCCCATGTTGAGCTTCATGCGCGGGTCTGGCGCGTACTGTTCCCACATCCATTGGCGCACTTCTGGTGTTACCATTTCCAACGTTAGCTCATCGTGGTTGCGCAAAAAGGTCATCCACTGCGCATTTTGGGGAATATCTGGCGTGCGCGCCCAAATTTCCTCAATGGGTGTCTTGTCACCTGCTTTTACCGATTGGTACAGTCGCGGCATGATGGGGAAGTGAAAACAAATCTGGAATTCGGGATTTTCTTCCGTGCCAAAGTAGGGCAGCAAATCTTCTGGCCATTGATTAGCTTCGGCGATGAGGACGCGACCTGGATATTCGTCATCGACCATGCGGCGCATTTTTTGCAGAAAGGCATGGGTTTCGGGCAGATTTTCGCAGTTGGTACCTTCGCGCTCGTACAGGTAGGGGATGGCATCGACGCGAAAACCATCTAATCCCATATCCAGCCAGTGGCGGATGACGTTGAACATCTCTTCATGTACCTGAGGATTATCGTAGTTGAGGTCTGGTTGGCTGCTGTAGAAGCGGTGCCAGAAATATTGTCCGGCGACTTCGTCGTAGGTCCAGTTGGACGCTTCGGTATCTAAAAAGATGATGCGGGCGTCGCTGTATTCGGTACCGGTGTCGCTCCAGACGTAGTAGTTGCGGTAGGGAGAATTTTTGTCTTGGCGAGCGGCCTGGAACCAGGGGTGTTGGTCTGAGGTGTGGTTGGTGACCAGATCGGTTACGACTTTGAGGCCGCGCTCGTGGGCAGCGTCTAAAAATGCTTTGAAGTCGTCCAGGGTGCCATAGTCGGGATGCACTTCGTAGTAGTCGGCGATGTCGTAGCCATCATCTTTGAGCGGGGAGGCGTAGTGAGGCATGATCCAGATGCAATCTATACCTAGGGATTGGATATGGTCGAGGTGCTGAATGGCCCCGCGAAAGTCGCCGTTGCCGTCGCCCGTGCTGTCCTGGTAGGCACGGATGTAGAGTTCGTAGAAGACGGCCGTTTTGTACCAGTAGAGATCGTTCATAGGAAATTGTGGTTCCTTCTGTTTTGCAATTGAGTCATCTGCCTGTCAATGACCCAGGGATTTAATTACTCAGTTTTCAGACGATTGTGTTTGATCACGTCTTTGTACCAATAGGCACTGTCTTTGGGCAATCGCTGCTGTGTTTCGTAATCTACATAGACGATGCCAAAACGTTGCGAGTAGCCCCGTGACCATTCAAAATTATCCATAAATGACCAGATGAAGTACCCTGCTACTGGCACGCCATTGGCAATGGCCCGATGTACCCCGGCTAGATATTGACGAAAGTAATCGATGCGGCGGGTGTCGGTGATACGGCCGTTTTCATCTGGTCCGTCACTGTAGCTGCACCCATTTTCTGTGATGTAAATTTTGGGGGCATTGTAATCAAAATGGAGTCGATTGAGCAGATCATAGAGGCCGTCGGGGTACACTTCCCAGTTCATTTCTGTATAGCAGGCGTCAGGATTGGGGGAAGCGGCCGTTTGAAACTGATCCAATGAAACTTTACCGTTCATAATCTGGCGCGTGTAATTGTTCACACCAATAAAATCGACCGGGGTAGCGATAATGTTCATGTCCCCATCTTGCACATAGTCCAGGCCATGGGGGAGAAAGCCCTGCGCTTCGTAACAAGCCACCATGTCGGCGGGATAGTGGCGGCCAAAAAGGGGATCGTTGAACCAGCGGATGTAGTAGCCGTCCCAAAGGCGCGCCGCTTCTAAATCTTCCTCTGAGCGCGTTAGCGGGTAAGCGGGTTCATAGTTAGGCGCAATACCTACCTCTGCCTGGGGTGCATTGGCTCGAATGACGGGGACAGCCAGCCCGTGAGAGAGTAGCACATGGTGAGCGGCCCGCAGTGCCGCAGGCCAATCTTGCCAGCCGGGCGCGTGCAAGCCAACTTGGTGGCTCAACATGCTGGTGCACCACGGTTCGTTGTGGGTTATCCAATTTTTTACCCGGTCTCCCAAGCGGCGGCTTACCAAATCGGCAAGCGTTACAAAATGGTCAACCACATTTCGTTCTGGCCAACCCCCTAAATCTTGCAAGGTTTGGGGCAGTTCCCAATGGTAGAGGGTGATAAACGGCCGTATCCTTGCTTCTAGCAAACCATCTACTAACCTATCGTAATAATCCAGCCCTTTTTGGTTTATCTGGCTGCCACCATTGGGCAAAATGCGCGGCCAGCTGACAGAAAAACGATAGGCTTGGATGTTTAAGGAAGCCATCAAGGCAACATCTTCCGGCCAGCGATGATAATGGTCACAGGCGACATCGCCATTTTCGCCGTTACGGGTATTTCCGGGGGTGTGGGCAAACGTATCCCAATGTGATGGGGAACGGCCGTCTTCATTCCAGGCCCCTTCAATTTGGTAAGCAGAAGTTGCGACACCCCAACTGAACTGGTTAGGAAATTGCAAATATTTCATAGGGAAAATGAAAGAGCACGTTACTATGAAGAAACGTGCTCAATGATATGATGTGAACGGATTCTTGCCGTCTGCTGAAGATTACCCTTTTACAGAACCAGCCAGTAGGCCGCGCACAAAGAATCGTTGCAATGAGAAAAATACAACGAGTGGCAAAATCATCGTAATGAATGCGCCAGCGGTCAATAAATGCCAATCTTGTCCACGTGACCCGACCATCTCTTGCAACTGCTGCGTCAATACGGCCACATCAGGCTTCAAGCCAATGAAAACCAGAGCCACCAGCAAATCGTTCCAAACCCACAGGAATTGGAAAATGGCAAAAGAAGCCAGAGCAGGCACCGATAGAGGCAGCACCAGCCGGACAAATGTTGTAAAGTGTGATGCCCCATCAACAAAAGCAGATTCCATAATCTCGCGGGGTAGGCCAGCGATGTAGTTAAACAAGAGATAGGTGGCCAACGGCAAGCCAAAGCCCGTATGGGCCAGCCAAACGGCCAGGAACGTTCCCACTATTTCTAATTTGACATAGTCGCGCAAGATGGGGATCAGCGCCGTCTGTAGAGGAACAACTAACAGTCCCACAACAATGATAAACATAAACTTCCTGCCCGGAAAATTCATCCAGGCAAAAGCATACGCAGCAAAAGCAGCAATGAGAATGGGAATCACCGTTGCCGGAACCGCAACCGCAATGCTGTTTAAGAAAGCCCGGCTCAAGTTGTCGCCACTGGATTCAATGACAGTCCCATCGGCATTTTCAATATCTTTGCCAGATAAAACCTGTCGATAATTATTAAGCGTGAATCTATCTGTGACCGGTTCATCGCTGGTAAACGCTGTCCACCAGCCTGTTGTCCGAACATCATCAGCAGGACGGAATGAAGAAACGAGGAGGCCAAATGTTGGCAATGTCCAAATAATGACCAGGATCAACAATGATCCATTGACAAGAATTGAACTCAGAATACGTCGTTGTTTTTGACTTTTTAGCATTAAAATGCCTCCTCTTCCCGGAACCGCTTCAAGTTGTAATACATAACGGGAATCGTTAATACAACAAGTAATATGGCTAACGCTGCCCCACGAGGTTGATTTTGGAAGGTAAACATCTCTTTATACATACGATCCGCAATCACCTCGGTGCCGTTCCTGCCTTGTGTCATGACAAAAACGAGATCGAATATTTTTAGGGTCAAAATAACAATAGTTGTTGTAACGGTAACAATTGTTCCGCGAATGTATGGGATGATGATACGGAAAAAGATTTGAACTTCTGTCGCACCATCAATTCGGCCCGCTTCCAGTAGTTCGCCGGGTACACTTTTCAAAGCCGCCGACAATAGAACCATAGCAAAACCTGTTTGCAGAAAGATGAGAACCCCAATTAGCATGAGGTTATTCCAAGGTTCTATGAGGAGCCAACCAATTCTTTCACCACCAAAGCTTTCCACAATTGCATTGAGCAAGCCAATTTGTGACTGGCCTGGTGCTCGCGAAGCATCATAAATGAAGCGGAAGATAACGCCAGCCCCTACAAAGGAGATGGCCATAGGCAAAAAGATAAATGATTTTGCTATCACTTCAAAGCGGCTGCGGTCCGCTAAAATAGCAACTAGCAAACCAAAAATAACGATGAAACTTGTTCCCAGAACGAGCCACAAAGCATTGTTTCGCAGGGATTCAAGCATTGCGGGGTCAGTGAAGGCAAACGTGTAATTACCTAAGCCAAAGGTCGTTGTTCTATCGGCGGCCTGTATCTGGAAGCTCAGCCACAAGGTGCGGAACGTGGGAATGAGCAAATACCAGGATAAAATGGCCATGGCCGGGCCCACAAAGACATACGGCCGTAATAATTGCGATACGTTCCCAGGAAGTTGTTCTACAAGCCAATTGGCAATGATGTAAAGTAAAGCAACACCCCCTACACCCCAAATAATTGCAACCAAAGCGATGACCAATCCGTTAGCATTGCTTTCTCGCAAAAAGAGAAACCCTGCCCGCATGACAATAAAAGCCAAAACCGGAATAGACAGCGCCAGCAATAATCGGGCTAGATTTGTACCAAGCCAGCCAACAATACCACTAGGCTCCTTGACTTCTTCAAATGTTGCCATGTCTCCTCCTTCTCTTTCTCATTTATATATTCGTTTAATAAAACGTCTAAAGTTAGGGTGGTCGGTAAGTGGCCGACCACCCTAACTTTTTATGCTCTCACGAGCATGAAGTCGAACAAATTACCGTGGCCATGTGGCGTCAATTGCTGGCAAAGCTTCATCCAGCGATTTACCAGTAACCCAGTCAGTAATCTCGGTCCAGAAAGAACCAGCACCTACAGCCGCTGGCATCAAGTCAGAACCGTCAAAGCGTGTAACTTCAGAGGCCAACAGCAGCTCTGCAAAACGACGATCTACATCTGATGGGTACCAGTCCAGGTTAGAGTCTTGATGGGGGGAAATAAACCCACCAGCTTCAACCCAACCCTTCATGGATTCACCCGTTGCCAGGTATGCCATGACGGCCCGTACTTCGGGGCGATCGTTGTACATAACAGCAATATCACCAGCAGTCAACATCGGTTCGCCATAAGCAGCGTCGATCATGGGGAAGTAGAAGAAATCAACATTTTCGCCAATCACAGCGTCTTCTGGGAAGAAAGCTGGGATAAAGCTTGCCTGACGATGCATCCAGCAGCTCGGCGGATCATCAAACAAGGGGGTTGGCGCATCGCCAAAGGGTGTTGTTGCAATACCAATCTCACCACCTAAGACGTAATCCGGATTTTTCCAAATCTCAGCCATTGTTTCGATGGCATTACGTACTTCTGGGGAGTCGAATGGCAGTTCGCCAGAGGTCCAGGCATCATAGGTTTCCGGTGGCTGGGTGCGCAACATAACATCTTCGATCCAGTCAGTGGCTGGCCAGCCAGTGGCACCAGAACTTTCAATGCCAATACACCAGGGAATGCCACCGTCAGCAACGATCTGATCGCTCAGGGCAAGGAGTTCATCCCAAGTCGTGGGGATTTCATAGCCAGCAGCTTCAAAGTCATCTTTGGGGTACCAAACTAGGCTCTTAATGTTACCGCGATACCATACACCAGCGATCTGTCCACCTAGCATAGAGTCGTCGATCCAGCCTTGAGCGTATTGGCGTTCCAGGAAGTCCATACCCAGGAATTCACTGGGGTCAATAACGGCACCCTGAGCTACCAAACCTTCTACCAGACCGGGCTGCGGATGTCCGCCAATGTCTGGGGGATCGCCACCTTCCACGCGCACCTGGATGAGGGTTTCAAAGTCGCCAGAACCTTCATACTGAATATCGATGCCAGTGCGTTCTTCGAAAGCAGCTACAGAAGTTTCGAAGCGACGAGCATCTTCATCAACAAAGGCACCGAACATTTCTACAACTGTACCGTCGAATTCACCAGCTTCAGCACGTTCCAGGATATTGTCACCACCGACGAGATCCTCGGCCATGGCTTCATCTTCGGTATCAGCCATATCTTCATCTCCGGTATCGGCCGTATCGGTGGTATCTGCAGCGGTATCGCCACTATCAGTCTCGGCTGCATCTGGTTCATCGCCACCACCGCCGCAAGCGGCAAGGATGAAGGCGAGTGCCAGCAATATGGCTAGCAGTCTAAAAGATTTTTGGTTCAACATATTTTCTTGTCCTCCTCGGATTTTGTGTTTAAACCAATGTAAAAAAACAACTTAAGGTATCTTGCTCTTTTTAATCTTGCTATAGATTTACCTCCTTTTTGGTAGTCTGGTTTTTCATTGAATAAATCTCGATGATAGCGAATGAATATTGTCAAGAATGTTTTGCTTTTGCCGTTGTTTTTCGTTGGATGAGTTCGGTTGGCAAGATGATTTTTTGAGGTTGGGCTGTTGGATCGTGGATTTCTTCTAAAAGCAACTTGGCACCACGCTGCCCCGATTGAACTAGCTCTTGCCGTATAGTTGTTAAATGAAGATATTCTGTAATTTCGATGTCATCATAACCGATAACAGAAACGTCATCCGGTACAGAAATGCCGAGTTCTTCAGCAGCCCTGAGCACGCCAAAGGCCTGGGTGTCTGAGTAAGCAAAAATAGCAGTGGGTGGGTCGGGTAGAGTAAGTAGATCATGGGCCAATTTTTTGGCGGCACGACGGGAAAGCTCACCCTGGCGATGGTATTTGGGATGGAAAGGAATATCTGCCTCTGCTAATGCTTTACGATACCCATTGTAACGGTCAATGACCGGCTGAAAATTAAAGGGATTTTCGTGCATGTGATCGCTCAGGTAAGCAATTTTGCGGTGACCAAGATCAATTAAATGTTTCGTTGCTTTGTAACCACCTGCATAATCATCAATGATAATGTGACTTAGGCGAGGATGCGTGGCATCGACAAGCACTGTAGGAATGCCAGCGTTTATAAAGCTGTCAACTATATGATCTGTTGGCGCTAAGGACATGATGAGCAAGCCATCGACCCGGTCGTTACGGGCCAATTCCCGAAAATAATGGTCCCGTCTTGTGGTTGTTTCCACATTGTACAGAACAAAATCATATTCGCTTTCGGCCAGAACTTTATCAAGCCCCCGAAACCGCTCGACGTAGGATGCTCGTACGAAAAATGGTGCGATGACGGCCACCGTCATTGTTTTGCCAAGAGACAGGCGGCGAGCAATAGGGCTGGGAGTAAATTCTAGCTCTTCAATTGCGGCTAAAACCTTCAGGCGTGTCGTTTCACGAACAGCAGGATTGCGATTGAGTACCCGGGAAACTGTCCCGACACCAACACCTGCTTTTTTAGCGACGTCCCTGATGGTAATGCTGGCCATCAGATTTCCTTTGCTTAAGGTTTAAAAATGTATTCTGTATTGAGGATTGTTACTAAAATGATTTGAAGCCCTTCTTCCTATGATTACAGAACCGTGGAACCGGTTCCATAGGAACCTAATATACAATAGGGCTGAATTGATGTCAAGGTTTTTGGGCAATTTGTCCAAATGTTGTGTGGCATATAATAGTGGCAGCGTAATTTTGAGGTGTTTGACAATATGCACTTTTTGTTTGGGACAGTTTGGTAAAAGGTGTGTTCTCTAAACTTTACCAGGGCTAAAATAGGAACGAATTTTCCATTTTCCCGGAAACTACTTGCCAAGTTTAAGCACCAGAAGACAGTTTCCGGGAAAATTTACCTCAACAATTGATCATGGGAGTGTTCCTGGATTAGGAAATGCCCACTCCCGAAAGTCAACGGTACAGTCGTCTGTATCGCGGTCGTAAGGAAAACGCTCTAAGCTGGTGTTAAGTGTGGTGACGGTGGCACAAGCAACGGTACCCGGATAGCTGCCTGTGCCGTAGGTGACGACATCCACAACCTGATCGCTGGCATTGCGCAAAATCACTTCATCGCCACCGTTGCCTAACTGGAGAAAGGTCGCTGGATTGCCCCAATTGGGATCGTCTATGAGGTTAGGTACGGCCGTATCCGTTGCCAAAATCTCAAAATCTGGTTTGAAGTTATGTGCGTTGAAGAATTCGGTGGCCGCCGTCGCCACCACAATGGTGCCGCCAGGGGCAATGGTGGTGCCCGGCGGAAAGCGGCGCACATCTTCAAAATCGCCAGGATTCACGGCATCACCTAAGCTGTAATTGCTCAAATCGATGACCGATCCTGTGGGATTCACCAATTCGATGAACTCCCGTGCTTCAGAGCCAGTGGGGTCGTACAGCACTTCGCTGATGAGGACATAGGTGGCTGGCCCGATGTAATTGTTCAGCATGATGGGCAGGTAGATGGTTGCCCCCCAATCCCGCTGGAACAAGTCTGCCAGGTAAGCGTAAGCGGCGTTCGATTGCACTTGTAGCGCTAGCTCACGATTGCCTTTGCTGGATTGCTCGCTGCCGTTGAGGCTGCCCACATGCAAATAACCCTGGCCACCAATTTGCACCAGCACCATTTTGTTGTGGATGCCCAATCCGGCCGGATTGCCGGTTTTGCAAGCCAGTTCAAGTGATTCGCCTTCGGCAATGCCATTGACGTAGGCGCAGGTGGCCGTGTTGCTGGTGGCGTCGCCGTCGTCAAACAGGCTGTCGAGCAGGATTTGCACGGAAGCACCGCGACGGGCGGCGGCGATGTATGCTTCGACGCGCGGGCTGGGATCGTCTGTGGGGTTGGAGGAGGATGCTCCCCAGTACGGCCGTTCATCCAATTGCTCTACCAAAACTACATCGCCAGACCCGGCTTGCCCCACCAATCCCAGCAGCGAATCGGTGTCGCGCAGGCTGTTTTCTGGAGAATGGACCAGTTCATAACCAAAATTGCCGCTGAAAACGGCGGCGTTGGGGAAGCGTACTGTGTAGGTAATGCCACCGGATTCTAAATCGGGCACAAAGCCCGGGTCCGGCCCGCCAATGGTTGCGGTGTTGGTGATGTCCACATGGTTGGTAAAGTCAAAATCGACGTCGAACAGGCCTTGTACGTGGGCCACTACACCTGGTGCATCGGTGACCAAAACGACGCCGCGCCGTCCCCAGGTGCCGTCTGCTTTGTTGTCGTTAGGCATAGAGTTGGGGCTGAGGTTTTCGCTGCTAATAATCACTTGTTGGCCGTCGATGAGGATGAATTTAGCGTGGAGGAAGCGATAGCGGTCATTGATGTCGTTGGGGTCGTCGCTGATCATGAACCAGCATTCACCACCAGCGGCTTCAATTTGCTGGCAGATATATTTTTCTTGGTCGGGAACACCGCCAATGGGTGCGCCTTCCAGCAAAATGGTGACGTCTACACCCCGATTCAGGGCGGCAATCAGGTCGTTGGCGATGGCCACATTTTCAAATGTCAGGCTTTCGATGGCGATGCTGGTTTGGGCGGCGTCCAGGTGCAGCTTGAGCGTTTCGTAGGCGTTGTCTGGGGCAACGGCAATTGTGAGCGTGCTGGATTGGGTGAACTTGGCGGTCTGGAAGTAGGTGTCTAAATCCCAGCCAGGGTAGAGGACTTTACGGCCGTTCACTACATCCCCCGTACTTTGCGCCCAATCAGCCGCTGTGTCCGTGTCTGGCACGGGCATCCCGCTGGTTTGGTCACGCATCCGGTAGAGAATTTGCCCTTTTTCGCTAAAGCCTGAGTATGGCTGAACGGCCGTACCGCTCCAACCTGTTTGCCCTGTATTACCCCCTTCGTAGACTAACGTATCTACGATGGCGCTAAAATCATCCAGCAGCACGACTTCATCACCTGTGTTCGTGAAGCCGGGCCATGAACCAGTCGTTTCGGGCACGCCAGGATGGGTATCTGATGCTTCAAAATCAGGTAAAAAACCAAATTGCCGGGCAAAGCCAGTCGCTTCGTTAGCGATCCAGATGGTTTCACCCGGAGCCAAATTCACACTGCTGGGCAAAGTGGTGGTGCCAGCTGCCCCATCGTTGAGTTGCCAGTTGCTAATGTCAACGGCCGTTTCCGAGACATTGATTAAACGAACAGCCTCATCAACATCTGAATTATTATCTTCAATCCCATCATAATAAACCGCGTCGATGAGGATAGAAGTGCTGATAGCACTGGAGTGAGGAGCCAGGGTGGCCCAGAGAATGAGTAGGGGAAATACGGCCGTAGCCAGCAGGTACATAACTCTTTTCGTCATCACATCCCTCCTAATGGATGGTGGCTGAGTGCAGGCGCACTCATGAGTATAAATTTTGGAGAATGTTTGGGGCACGAGATGCCCGTTTCCTGAAGTGTACCCAGGGTATTGTGGGGGTGCAAAAAAAAAAGCCTTTTTATGGACTTGACAGTCTAGACTTACTGGTCTAATATTCTGGTATGGACAATTTGGCTTTAAGAAAGGGGGATGCATGAGTTTTACGAAGTCCTTTGAACACAAGCAAAAATTGCTAGACGCTGCGCTGGCAGAATTTAATACCTACGGCTATGAACAGGCATCGATTAACCGAATTTTAGACAAAGCAGGCATGAGCAAAGGGCAGTTCTATTACCATTTCAAAAACAAGGAAGGCTTGTATTTTGCCCTGATGGAGCTGGGGATTGAAAAAAAGTTGGCATATTTTGCCAACCACAATCTCCTAGAGGATGCACCCACTGATATTTTTAGCTTGTTCAAAATGCAGATTCGGTACGGGCTGGCTTTTGCCACGGAATATCCAGCTATTTATCAGTTAAGTCAGGCTTTTTTGCGCGAAAAGGGCAATCCGATTTATGAAAAAGTGCTGGCCAAGCACGACTTTCAGGAAAATGAAGAGATGGGCCAAATGATTGAAGCGGCGTACGCACGTGGTGAATTTCAGGAGGGTTTTCCGCTGGCGTTTATTAAGCAGATGATTGGCTATTTGTTTAACCAGGTGGCTGATTTTGCTGACCTGGACAATCCAGCTGAGATGGAGCAGAACTTGAATTATTTGATTGATTTTATGAAAAACGGGTTGGCAAAAAATGTGGTTGGCGGCTAGTGGCTGGTGGCTCGTGGTTAGTCTGTTGACTAGCCGCAAGCCGTTATCTACTATCAACTTTTCTTTTTTAAGGAGTGGCGATGAAAAATTTGGCAATTGAGGCAGAGGACTTAACGTATCAATATGGAGAGTTAACGGCCGTTGATCACATCAACTTCCAGGTAGCCGAAGGCGAAATCCTTGGTTTCCTCGGGCCAAATGGTGCGGGGAAATCCACCACCGTGCGCATGTTGACAGGACAGCTGCTGCCCAAAACAGGCAAAGCAACCCTGATGGGTATGGATGTTGTGCGGCAGACCAAACAGATTCAGGCCCAAATTGGGGTCTGTTTTGAAAACACGAATCTGTATGAGCAGATGAGCGCCCTGGATAACCTGAATCTGTTTGCCCGACTGTACGGCTGCGATGCCGACGCTGAGGCCATGCTGACCCGAGTCGGGCTGGAAGGGCGCGGCAAGGACAAGGTGGAAACTTATTCCAAAGGGATGAAGCAGCGCCTTATGGTCGCCCGTGCGCTCATCAATCAACCGCGCATCCTCTTTTTAGATGAGCCGACGGATGGACTAGACCCCGTTTCTTCGGAGACAATTCGCAACATCATTAAAGAAGAGCAGGCGCGGGGCACCACGGTTTTCCTGACGACCCACGATATGCTGGAGGCAGACAAACTGTCTGACCAGGTGGCGTTTATCAACCAGGGTAAGATTGTGGCTCTGGATACACCACACAAACTCAAGCAGCAGTATGGTAAGCGGGCCGTCATGGCGGAAGTGGAGTTGGCAGACGGCCGTTTAGAAACCCGCGAAATCACCCTGGATGAAGCCAACACGGGAACGGCCGTTGCTGACCTGTTTGCCAACGAAAAAGTCGTCACCTTACATAGTGAAGAGGCGACCCTGGAAGATATTTTCATCCAGATTACTGGACGGAGCTTAGTATGAACGGCCGTATTATTCTTGCATTGATTAAAAAGGATATCCAGGTCTTTTTCAGTAACCAGTTTTTTGCTCTGATTACGGCTCTCGCTCTGGTGGCCTACTTGGGCATTTACTTCGCCATGCCGTCTACCGTAGACGAAACCATAGAAATGGCTATCTTTGCTCCCAGCATCCCCCTACAGTTTGCCGATACATTGGAAGATGACGGGGTGGTGCTGAAAAATATGGAGTCGAAGGTGGCGCTGGAAACGGCCGTTACCGACAACGAATATGCGGTGGGTGTGATTTTGCCAGAAGAACTCACTCAGGCGCTAGCCACTGGCGAACAGGGTCAGATTGAACTTTACTTTAGCCCCGATTTCCCGGAAGAACTCAAAGAAGCATATATCATCTTCTTTGAAGAAATTGGCTATGCGCTGGCTGGACAACCGTTCAACATCGACGTTCACGAGGAGATTTTGGGTGTAGACAGGGCTGGAAACCAGATTCCCCAGCGAGAAAAGATGCTGCCATTCTTTGCTGTCCTCGTCCTTACCATGGAAACGCTGGGCTTAGCCAGCCTCATCAGCAGCGAAATCGAATCAGGCACGCTGCAAGCGCTGCTCATCACCCCCATGCGCATGGAAGGGCTGTTTATCGCTAAAGGCACGGTGGGTGTTGGCTTGGCATTTTTCCAGGCGGTGGTGCTCATGGCCGTGACGGGCGGCTTGAGCCAGCAGCCGCTGCTCATCATTGTGGCGCTGCTGCTAGGATCACTGCTGGTTACCGGGCTGGGCTTTTTGCTGGCTTCCGTCGCAACCGACCTCATGTCGGTGATGTCCTGGGGCGTACCCATCATCTTGCTGCTGAGCTTACCTGCTATGAGCCTGCTGCTGCCGGGCTTGACTACCGACTGGGTAAAGGTACTCCCATCTTACTATTTGATTGATACGGTGTACCAGGCGGTTAACTTCAACCTGAGCTGGGCAGATGCGGGATCGAATTTGCTGATATTGGCCGCCTTCTCCCTGGCCTTTATGGGATTGGGCATTGTGGTATTGCGGAGGAAATTCCAATGAGTTTACGACGTGTGGGTGTGTTATTGGGCAAAGAGTTTGTGCGTGGACCACGCAATTTCATGTTTATTTTCGCCCTGGTGGTACCGATTGTGTTCACCCTGGTGCTCACGTTGCTGTTTGGTACTTTCTTTTCTGGCAAGCCAAAGCTGGGCGTGGCCGACGCGGGTAGTTCTCGGTTGGTGACACAGGCCAAAGAGGTAGACTCAATCATTGTGAATGAGTATGAATCTGACGAAGCGCTGCGCGAGGCGGTGCTGGCTGGCGCGGTGGATGTGGGACTGACGCTGCCGGAGACGTTTGACACGGCCGTTCAAACCGGAGACAGCGTCGAGATTGAAGCGTACATTTGGGGCGAAAGTTTGCTGCAAGACCGGGCCATCCTGGGTACCTCCATTGCCGTCTGGATTCGCACCATTGCCGGGCAGGAAAGGCCAGTAGAAATTGTAGCGACGACATTGGGGGATGAAACGGCCGTTCCCTGGGAAGATCGCCTGCTGCCCTTTGTCGTGCTCATCACCATCATGCTTGGTGGCATTATGGTGCCCGCCACCTCGTTGGTAGATGAAAAGATGAAGCGCACCCTGACGGCGCTCACCACCACGCCAACCTCGATAGGTGAAGTGTATCTGGCCAAAGGGCTGCTGGGCGTCATCATTGGCGTGGTGATGGGTGTGGTGACGTTGACCATGAACCGCGCCTTTGGCAGCCAGCCGCTGCTGCTGGTAGCGTTGCTGGCCCTTGGCGGCGTGCTGGCCTCTGCCTTTGGCATTTTGCTGGGGATGCTGTTGAAGGACATTAATTCGCTGTTTGCCACCATCAAGGGGCTTGGCATTCTGCTCTACGCGCCAGCGATTGTCTACCTATTCCCCACGCTGCCAGAGTGGATTGGACGCATCTTCCCCACCTACTACATCATCGGCCCGATTATGGAGGTGACGCAGCAGGGAGCCAGCTTCGGCGACATTGCCCAAGATGTGGCTATTCTTATCGGTATTATCTTGCTGGTCGTGGGTATTATTGCCTTATTGGCACGACGCGCACGGCAGGGTGGGGCCTTGGCCGCAGCTTAACAAACGCCCCACTGCCAGAATTAGTTGTTACAATTAACCGGAAATGGCTGGAAACGGCCGTTTCCGGTTTTGTTTTTGCCAAATCGAGGATGCCAACTCCTCTTTCCTGTGAAGATTGTGGATAAATAAAGGAAGTAACCCAATGGCAATCGAACGCAAATATGAATTGTACACACAAGAAGCCAAAGCCAACGCCTATGAGCTTTTTGCCACAATGCGGCAAAATGATCCCGTCCATTGCCAGCCAGGCATTGATGGCGAGACAATGATCTGGTTTGTTACCAGCTATGATGAAGTGGAACAGGTGCTGCGCGACGACAAACATTTTGTACGGGAAGCCCGCAATGCCCTGCCCCCAGACCAGGTGTACCAGCCCTCGCCGCTGGAAGCGATGATGTCTGACCACATGCTCAACAAAGATTGGGACGATCATCGTCGGTTGCGCACCCTGGTGAGCCAGGCGTTTACCCCCCGGCGTGTGCAGGCTTTGCGTCCACGCGTCCAGGCCATTGCCAATGCGTTGCTGGACGATGTCGCCAACCAGGGCCAAATGGACCTGATTGCCGACTACTCGTTTCACCTGCCGACCATCGTCATTGCTGAAATGTTGGGGATTCCGGTTGAGGACCGGGACAAGTTCAAGGTGTGGTCCAACGCAGCACTTACCCCTTCGCTGGATGATGAAAGCGTGGCGGAATTTATGCAGCTCATGCAGGCATTTATGGCTTATTTGAATAATCTGTTTGAGCAGCGACGCGAGACGCCAGGGAACGATTTACTCTCAGCCCTGCTGCAAGCGGAAGCTGATGGCGACAGCCTGAGCCAGACGGAGCTGTTTGCCATGCTCTTTTTGCTCATCATTGCTGGGCATGAGACAACAGTAAGCCTGATTGCCAATGCGATGGTGGCCTTGTGGCAGCACCCGGATCAGTTAGAGTTGTTAAAGGCAGAACCAGAGCGTATGAAAACGGCCGTTGAAGAGTTCCTCCGCTATGATAATTCTGTGGAGCGCGCTTTTAACCGCTGGGTGACGGAAGATGTCATGCTGGGAGACCAACTTTTGCCCAAAGGCGCGCTGGTCATTCCCATTTTGGCCGGGGCCAATCATGACCCAGAAAAGTTTGCCGAACCAGAGCGGCTGGATGTGACCCGCGAGGCGAACAATCATCTCAGCTTTGGCAAAGGCGCACATTACTGTCTGGGGGCACCGCTGGCCCGTCTGGAAACGGAAATTGCCCTCAATACGTTGTTAGCACGCCTGCCCAACATCCAGATGAGCATTCCGTTTAGCCAACTGCGCTGGCGGCTCAGTCCCGGCTTCCGCACCCTGGAAACGTTGCCCGTGCAGTGGTAACTAACGGCGCAAAGGTCGTTTTTCTTGAATTGGAACCAGAAAGACCGGGCAGCTAGCCTGCCGCACAACATCATCGGCGACGCTGCCTAGCAAGAGGCGCTGCCAGCCACCTCGCCCGTGAGTGGCTAGCATAATGAGATCAACATTTTCTGTTTGGCTCACCTGGATGACGGTGTTGGCTGGGTCATGGCCTATGTAATGAGCTTGGGCAACAACACCTTGTTTGCCGCAAAATTCAACCATGCTTTCCAGATAATGCTGCATTTGTAAACCTAATGTTTCTTGGGAATTGGGCTGTGGCACGCTGAGTAATAAAAGTTGACTACTAAATTTTTGGGCGATGGGTAGCATGTAGGGCAAAACACGCTCAGCATATTTAGAGCCATCGAGCGTCACTAATATTTTGTTGAACTGGGTGGATACGGCCGTTTCTTCCCCCCCTCGAAGCAGCAACACAGGCCGCGTCAGCTGCTGTACCAACTGACCGGCCACACTACCCAGTAGCAGTCGCTTAACCCCGGAACGGCCGTGCGTAGACATGATGATGAGATCGACATTGTTGGTTGCGGCCGTTTGTTGAATAGTAGCGGCAACTGGCCCCGGCTGGCACTCCGTTTGAATACTATTTGCCCCATTTTGCCAACGGGTTGCTAATCCTTCCAGGTACATTTTTTGTGACGGTTCCGCGACGGAAAAGAACGTTAGCGGTGTTTTGAACAGTTTAGCAAATGTGTCGGCTACCGGCAGAACTGCCTCTGCCAGGGGTGATCCATCCAGCGGTACCAAAATGTGGCGGGGTGGACGTACTTCGTTAAACCCCTGACCCATGTCTGGCGTTGCCAGCGCAGACCCCCCGGCAATGAGATGGCCTAACCGCTCTTCAATGGCGGTTGGCTCGCCCAAATGGGTGCGAAAGTAGCTAAACACAATGTAAAGCAGCGGCAAAAAGAGCAGGTAAGTCCAGGCACCTTCAAAAAAACGTTCCTCAAAAATGATGAATGTGGCTCCTGTGGTAAGGATTGAAGCGAGGATAGTGCCCAGCAAAACGGCCGTTTGCCCAGCAGAGAACGTTTGGCGCAGTTGGCGTAGCAGCCGCTTGCTGGCGGCCCAGCCTGTCATGCTCAGCAAAATAAACACCCCGGCGGCGTAAATGGCCAGGTACGTTTCTTCGTGCGTGCCAAAAGCGATAAAACACAAAATTGCCAGCCCAACCTCTAACCAAACTGGTTTATCGGCGACGCCAAATTGATTGCGCTTGCCCATGAATTTGGGCAGGTAGTGGCGAAAGCGCAGACCAACAAACAAGTTTTGCAATCCCTGCGCGCTGGCGGCCGAGGCAGAGAGCAGCACGGCCACGCCTATTAGCGTGCCGATAAACGGCAGCGGCGTGGGCAGCAATTGGTCCATCGTTTGCGTAAAGACAGACACTTCGGCATTGGTGGGATCGGCTAGCTGAAAAATGATGGGGCCGACGATGAGCATGGCAACGGCCGTTGTCCCCATAATGATCAGCA
>JBNKLQ010000121.1:0-17402 GCA_050292445.1 Promineifilaceae bacterium (SeqCode)
TCTCTACTTTGTCAACGGGCTAGGCGGGCGCAGCATTTATAGCCTGGGGGACCCTGTGCCTGGCAGCGTTGTGCGGTATAATTTGGACTATGGGGCGATGCGTCTAGAAGCAAGCCCGCTCTGTATCAACTTCAGCTTCTACAGCCGCGCTGGCAGCCTCATCGACAGCATCACCCTCTACAAACCCGATTACTTCGCGAATCAGATTTATTTACCTTTCACTGTGAAGTGAACCACCTTCTACGGAGTAAAACAGCTAAATGAAGCGAAGACCCAACTTTCACGCGCCATTTTCTAAGTGGCTTTTGCTGCTTGCCCTTTTTTTCCTGGCAAGCTGTTCACCAGCAACAGAAACCATTTCTTTTATGATTTCTGGCGATCCGGCCGAGCGGCAAGCCTATCTGGCTCTGGTGGCCGCCTTTGAAGAGGCACATCCAGAAATTGATATCGAAGTGACCCATATCCCCTCTGGCCGTGAATATCGCAATCGACTGTCTATCGAATATGCTGCTGGTTCACCCCACGATGTGACCTTAATGAATTATCGCCGCTACGGGGCATTTGCCGCCAATGATTTATTGGAGCCATTGGGTCCCTACCTGGCAGAAAGCGAGCTGATTCAACCAGAAGATTTCTATCCTATAACGATTGATGCTTTCACTTGGGATGGTGCGATCACCTGCATTCCCCAAAATATCTCTAGCCTCGTGGTGTACTACAATCAGGATTTGTTTGATGCGGCCAACCTACCCTACCCGGCTGATGACTGGACCTGGGATGATTTTGTGAAAACGGCCGTTGCCCTCACCCAAGATTTTGATAACGATGGCACCATCGACCAGTATGGCGCAGGCATCGACACCTCGCTTTACCGGCTGGCCCCGTTTGTCTGGCAAAATGGTGCCCCCATCGTCAACAGCGATGAATTCCCCACCCGGCTCACCCTCACCCGTCCTCCCGCACAGGAAGCGCTGCAATGGTTTGTTGATTTGCGCCAGGTACACGGTGTGGTACCCAACCGGGTAGAAGAAGCCGCTCAGGACAGTGAAAGCAGGTTTGTCGCTGGCACAACTGCCATGTTCTTCGACAGCCGCCGGGGCACACCCACCTATCGCGAAATCGAAGATTTTGTGTGGGATGTCGCCCCACTGCCGCGCAACAAAGAAATAGCCGGTGTGCTGCACAGCGACGCCTACTGCCTCTCTAGCGCCACAGCCAACAAAGAGGCCGCCTGGACATTCATTGAATTTGCCAATTCATTTGAGGGCCAGACGATTATTGCCGGAAGCGGCCGTACCGTTCCTTCCCTCATTGCCGTAGCAGAGTCAGACGCCTTCCTTAACCCAGACCAGCTGCCAGCACGCAGCCGGGTCTGGGTAGATACAGTCGACACGCTGCGGCTGGTGCCCATCATTAGCACCTGGGAAGAAATTGAGGGCACCGCCAGCGAAGAAATTGAACGCGCCTTTTATGGTGATATTCCGGTTGAAGAGGCAGCCATACTCATCGACACGCGCACCGAAGAATATTTCCAATTAGGCATCAGCCGATAACCTCTGTTCGGCGTTACTAAAACCTGACAGGCTCCATTCGCATTAAGTCAAAAAAGGCTCTTTGCCGGGCAAAATTTGCTCAATTTCATGCTCGTTTTAAAAGCCTGTCAGGTTTGTTTCCGTACCAAGTAAAAATTTCCCTACGATTTCCCTCTGGAACCGAAGTCAGGCTTGATCGTTTTTAGACAGGTGGGTTATAGTCTGAGTCATGAGCAATCTTGGGCAGATCACTGCTATCCTCCGCACCGATACTGGCCGTGTCCGGGGCCACAACGAAGATTTTGTCTCCTATTGGGAACCATCAGACCGTGAAGCAGAAAAAGAAAACGGCTGGCTTTACATTGTCGCCGATGGCGTCGGTGGTGCTGACGCAGGTGAAGTGGCCAGCGAGTTAACCTCAGAGCACACCATCAATCATTATTTGGCACACACTGATGAAGCCAACTGGGGTCAGCGGTTGCTAAATGCTATGCAGGCGTCCAATTCTGAGCTGCGCCAATATGTGTTGGAACGGAACGACAACAGCCGCATGGCAACCACGATGGTGGCGGTCGTTTTGCAGGACAATCATGCTTATATTGCCAATGTGGGGGACAGTCGCGGCTATTTGTGGCGCAACGGCCGTATCCAGCAAATTACCAAAGACCAAAGCCTGGTAGCCAAACTGGTGGAAGAAGGCGCTATCACCGAGGAAGAAGCTAGTTTTCACCCCCGGCGCAACGTCATTTTATATAGCCTCGGCTCCGAACGTTCCCCTAAAATTGACCTGTTTGAGCAAACGCTGCAAAAAGACGACATTTTGTTCCTCTGTTCAGATGGCTTAACCCGCCATGTGACAGATGCCGAAATTGCCCTTACCCTAAATGAAGAATCACCAGAACAGGCCGCAACAACCCTTATTGGCAAAGCCAATGAGCGCGGCGGGGAAGACAATATTTCTGTAGCTGTGATTCGATATGAGAAAGAAACGGCCGTTTCTTCCCAAAAAAGCGCGCCAGCCAAAACACGCCCCCTCATTGTTACGGCAAACGCCTCGGCCAATGAACTGGTTTTAGACCGCCCCCTGCTCTGGATGTACACCGTAGCGCTTGGTCTGGCCCAGACCGTGTTAATATTTCTGGTTTGGCTTCTACTCCGTGTATAATACCCTTGGCTTGTCCACAACTTACAATCCGTAAGATTGTTTCACGCACAAGAACCTTAAACTGAACAATCAAGAATTGT
Source organism: Promineifilaceae bacterium (SeqCode) (assembly GCA_050292445.1). GTDB lineage: Bacteria > Chloroflexota > Anaerolineae > Promineifilales > Promineifilaceae > Leptofilum. The sequence continues at coordinate 2,778 of JBNKLQ010000121.1, forward strand.
CGACATCGACCCGTTGTCGGCAATTCTTTTTATTCCATTGGGAACGGCCGTTCGGCTTCCTTCTCAATAACACTTAACATAATCGAGGTAGCGTTGTCTGCCTTGTCACCTTCGGAGGTTTTATGAACAACAAACTGCGCATCACGCCGCTGGGCGGATGCGGGGAAATTGGCAAAAACATGACCGCCATTGAGTACGACGATGAAATCGTGGTGATCGACGCGGGCATCATGTTTCCCCAAAATGATATGCTGGGGGTAGATGCCATTATTCCTGACTACAAATACTTGATGGACAAGCTAGACAAAATCGTAGCCGTCCTGATTACCCACGGCCACGAGGACCATGTGGGCGCTTTACCGCACGTCATGCGCGACATCGACGCCCCCATTTACGCCACGCCGCTCACCATTGGCCTCATCGATGTGAAAATGCGGCGCGCTGGCCTGAAAAAAGAGGTAGAGCTAATCACCATTCAGGCAGGCGACACCTTTACCGTCGGGCGTCATTTTACCGTAGAACCCTTCCACGTCGCCCACAGTATTCCCGACTGCGTGGGGTTTGGCATCACCACACCTGCTGGATTGATTGTTCACACCGGGGATTACAAATTTGACCATACCCCGGCCGATGGCTGGCCCCCAGACTTTGCCAAAATTGCCGAATTTTCCCAGCGTGGGGTGCTTTGCCTACTGGCCGACAGCACCAATGCCGACCGTCCCGGCTGGACCAAATCGGAAAAGGAAATTGAGGTCGCTTTTGAGGATATGTTCCGGGATGCCCCAGGGCGCATCATTGTGGCCAGCTTCGCCTCGCTTATCTCCCGCATTCAGCTGGTAGCAGACACGGCCGAAAAATACGGCCGTTACCTGGCCATCACCGGCCGCTCCATGCGCGACAACACCAAAATGGCGATGGAACTGGGCTATCTGGACATCGATGAAGCAACCCTCATCGACATCAGTGACATCTCCTCCCTACCCCCACAGCGCGTGGTAATTATGGCCACCGGTTCACAGGGCGAACCCACCGCCGTGATGGGGCGTCTGGCACGCGGCAACCACAATCGTCTGCAAATAGAAGAAAGCGACACCGTGGTGCTCTCCGCCCACGCCATCCCCGGCAACGAGGAGCTTGTCTACCGCACCATCAACCAGCTGTTCCGGCGCGGCGCGAATGTGCTATACGAAAACATCGCCGATGTGCACGTCTCCGGCCACGCCAGCCAGGAAGAGATGAAGTTGATGATCAACCTGGTACGGCCGAAATATTTAATGCCCGTTCACGGTGAGCTGCGTCATCTAAAACAACATGCCGTAATGGCCAAAGAGTTAGGCATCCCTGCTGAAAATATTGCCATCATCGAAAATGGCACACCAGTGGATTTAACGGCTGATTCGCTAGAAATTATGCCGCGTATGCGTGGTGGCTACATTTTTGTGGATGGCGATAGTGTGGGTGAAATTGATTGGCCTGTGCTGCGTGACCGGGAAAAATTGGCCCAAAGCGGTCTTATTTTTGCCGTTGTCAGTCTGAACGGCAACGGGCAAATGTTGGGCCAGCCAGAAATTATTTCTCGCGGTTTTATTGATCGACGGGACGAGGATGACCTGCTAGACAGCGCCAAAGAAACGATTGAGCGCACAGTAAAGCAGTTTGATGGCCAGGGCAAAGGTCTTAGCAAAAAAATCGAGGGGGCGTTGAGCCGCTTCCTTTATGCAGAAACCGGCCGCAGGCCCATTGTACAAGTGGTGATTAAATAACAAACTGGGCAAGATTGGACCAATCTCTAAAAATTATTTGCAACTTTTAGAGAAATGAATCCGCTGCTTCTGTTTGGTCCAGCAAACTAAAATCGAATTGGGTGAGCGTGGTGGGTACCTGCCACCAGGTAACTCTTGCGGAAGCAAACGGCCGTTTCAATTGAGACGGCCGTTTTATTTTTGTCGGCGCACTGACTGACGCATCCGGCAGCAAAATGGCACTCAACAACTTGCCCTTCGCCAGCGACGTGTTCCGGTCTGGGAACACATAAGCCGGCAGTTTAGCGTACAGTTCCAGCTCCCGCACAAAATATTGTTCGCTCGTCCCTTGCCGATCAAAACCAAAAATCTCGGCCCGAGGAAAACGGTTGCCATTTTCCCGCACCCATTCATAGAGAGCCAGACCCCGCACTTCTCCACCCCAATCATCAATCAAAAAACTGGGGAAAAAGTGCGCTTCTGTGCCCATGAGGACAAAGGCAAAGCGCAAAATGAGCAAATCGGCCGTATCCGGTGCTGGTTTAGGATTCATGAGCATCAGAGCCAAACGGCCGTTTCCCCCCGCCTCCTCTAATAATCGCCCACTCACCCGCTGCCCTACTGCTTTCGCCATACAAACTACCCATCAATCCTGTCTGTGAAAAACTGTGTTTATCTGTGCCTATCACGTTGACGATACCAAAACGGCCGTAAACCGACAAGATTCAGGTTGCGAGTTTGCCTCGCACTGTCTATCATTCCACCCAAACGCACACATTCCACTTAAGGACACAGATGCCCTCTTTTTACTCTGTGGCCCTTGTGGCAATTTCAGGAGAAAATTAGTGATTGAAGAAACCATCGCCCGCGCTAAAAAACTACGCCGCGAAGATGAGCTAGACGCCTCACAAGAGCTGCTGCTCGATTTGCTGACGGAGCATCCCAACGATCCCCTCGTCCTATACGAAGTTGGTGGCTCCTACGACGTCATGGGTGAAGAAAAAGAAGCCATTCCCTTCTACCAAAAAGCAATCAAAGCTGGGCTAGATGGGGATGATTTGCAGGAATGCCTCGTTTGCCTGGGTAGCAGCCAGCGCAACGTGGGTGATTTTGAAGAAGCAGTCGAAACGCTGGAAAAAGTTGTGGACCAATTCCCAGATGACAACAGCGGCAAGGTTTTTTTGGCGCTGGCATATTACAGCGAAGCCCGGGAAGATGAAGCGGTCCGTCTACTGTTGGAACTGCTGCTAGAAACCACCAACGACCAAAAAATCCTCGACTACGCCGACCCGCTGGATTACTACAAAGACAATCTCGATGAAGTTTGGGACGATTGATTCACGAGCGTGAAACATGACAAGGTGATGCATGAGAGGTTCTTCTCATGCATCACTTTAACCAAAGGATTTCCCAATGAAAGCAGTTGTATTTTATGAACATGGTCTGCTAGAAAACGTGCAGTTCACCGATGTACCAGAGCCGCAAATTGGCCCAGACGAGGTGCTGTTGGAAGTAAAAGCCGCCGCACTGAACCGGCTTGATTTATGGGTCCTGGCTGGTTGGCCGGGATTGAACTTGAAGCTGCCCCACATCATGGGCAGCGATGGCGCTGGTGTCGTGGCCCAGGTTGGGGCAAACGTCACCGATTTTGCCGTCGGTGACCGGGTGGCGGTGAACCCCACGCGGGGCAGTGACACTGATTATTTTGGGCGGCGTGGCTTAGACAACATGAGCGATAATTTTGCCATTTTAGGCGAACATGAAGACGGTTTTTTTGCGGAATATTCGGCCGTTCCCGCCCGTAACTTGCTCAAAATGCCAGAGCATGCCAATTTCAAAGACGCCGCCGCTGCTTCCCTGGTGTACGTCACCGCCTGGCATTCTCTCATCACCCGGGGTGGCTTGCAGGCTGGCGAAACGGTACTCATCGTGGGTGCAGGCGGGGGTGTCAACACAGCCGCCATTCAGGTAGCCAAACTGGCTGGGGCCGAACGCATCTATGTAGTGGGTTCCTCAGCAGAAAAGCTGGCCAAAGCCGAAGCGTTGGGTGCCGATGTGCTTTTCAACCGGCATGAGGTCGATTGGGGCAAAGCGATCTTTAAGGCTACCAACCGGCGCGGCGTCGATGTCGTGGTGGATAACGTCGGTGCAGCGACTTTCCACACCTCACTACGCGCCCTCAAAAAAGGGGGGCGGCTGCTCACCGTAGGCAATACCAGCGGCCCCAAATTTGAGATCGATAACCGGCTTATTTTTGGCAAACATCTCAGCATTATTGGCAGCACCATGGGTACCTCAGCCGATTATGCTACGGTGATGAATTTAATTTTTAACGGCCGTTTACAATCCGTCATTGATACTGTCTACCCCCTTAGCGAAGGCCTCACCGCCCTAAAACGGCTGGAAGAAGGCGACGTCACAGGTAAACTTGTCCTGACACCGTAGCCTGGACGGGCCAAAACCAAAAGGATTTTTATCAACAGATTATCTTCTTACTCACCAGGCAAATTTCCGCCTGACAAAACACCTATATGCGCTTTTTCGAAATCCTTATCCTCATAGCACTAATTCCGCCACTGCTCTGGCTTATTTTTGGCCGCTATCGTGCGGTCCCAGCAGTGAGTAAATGGCTGATCATTTTCCCGATTTTGAATGTGCTGTTCATTGTGGTGCATTTGCTGATCGAAGGATATCGCTGGCAAATGATTCCGGGTTATGGGTTAACGGCCGTTTTTCTTTTACTTGGCATCCGCTGGCGCAGGACCACTACACCGCTACCGCGCCTGGCCTGGCTTGGTGGCTTGCTGGGTTTGCTCATCTGGCTGGTGGCCATTGCCATGCCAATGGCCATGCCCGTACCGCGCTTGCCAGAGCCAACCGGCCCTTACGCCATCGGCACCTTCACCACTTTTTTGGTAGATACCACCCGACCAGAAACATATACCGAAGATCCTAACGACAACCGGGAATTAGTGGTGCAAGTTTGGTACCCGGCTGCCAACCGCGCAGGCAAACCAGCGCAATATATGCCAGATTTGGACGTCGCTGGACCCGTCATTGCCGAGCAGTTCGACCTACCAGCCTTTCTGCTCAATCACATCAATCTGACGGACCTGGACGTGTGGTTGGACGTCACCCCAGCAGAAAATGGCACGCCGTTCCCTGTGATCATTTTTTCCCACGGACTCACCGGCATCCGCATGCAAAATACGGTGATGGTACGTGAACTGGTAAGCCACGGCTTCATCGTAGCGGCCATTGACCATTCCTACGCCAATGCCTTGACCATCTTCCCCGACGGCCGTGTGTTTGTCTATGATCCATCACGCATCTTCCCTAGTGGTCAATCCAACCCGGTGGAAGGCAACCCGCTGGTGCAAGTGTGGGCCAGCGACATTGCTTTTTTATTGGATGAGATGGCGGTGTGGAATCGGGAAGCAGGACATTTGTTAAACGGCCGTTTCGACCTAAACCATGTCGGTATTTTTGGCCATTCCACTGGCGGCGGGGCCACCGTAGAATTTTGCCTGCAAGATGCCCGCTGCCAGGCTGGCGTGGGGCTAGACAGCTGGCTGCTGCCTGTCTCTGAAAATCTGCTGGCACAAGGTCTCCATCAACCTTTCATGTTCATCAGCAGCCCCAGATGGCTGGGTCAAAACAATCGCGCCTTGGGTAATCGCCTCTTCAACGACTTAAGCCAGGATGGCTATGCGCTTACAGTGGCCAACACCGAGCATTACGACTTTACCGACTTGCCACTGCTAACACCCTTATCCCCCCAGTTGGGACTTTCCGGCAGCATCAACAGCAGCGACAGTCTACGTATTCAAAACGAATATCTGCTGGCGTTCTTCAACCAATACCTGAAAGGGGAGCCATCGGCCCTGCTCATGACAAAGCCATCACCCTACCCAGAACTAACCATTGAGCGAAATTTACGGCCGTAATCCCGCCTAAACCTGTGAAAAGCGAGGTAATTTTAGAAATGACCTCGAATTGGGGCTGACGAGATACCGTTGTTTCGTTTATAATGAGCGCGGTATGTCTGAAACAACCCTTACCCTACTAATTCAGATCTTCTTCTGGGCACTGGCCTTTCTGGCGCTGGTGGGTCTGGTGCAGTTTCGAGACAGGTCACGAGTAGACATCGCCTTGGTGATGCTTTCGATAGCATTGGCTCTTACCCCGCCCACCTGGTATGGTAACTTTTCCTTACTCCAACTAACGCCCTCAACCTTGGCCATTGCGGCTCACCCCTATTTGCTGCTGCGCCTGGTACGCTATTTCCGCAATGTACGGCCGTCTGTGCAATATTTTGCCCTAATAGGGATGATTGTTTCAGCCATCATTTTGGCACTATCCAGAGAAACCAATGTTTTTTTGCTGCTGGTTTTAACCTACTTCATTGTGGTAGAAGGATATGCCATTACCAGTTTCATCCGTGCGGCTCGCGTTAGTAGTGGTGTCTCACGGTGGCGGCTCAATCTGGTCGCTGCGGGAATATTCTCTCTGTTACTGACCATTCTTACCTTTATCCCTTTTCGCCAATTTTTGACATCAAGCTCTCTTTTTACGTTTGTGCCCGTTACCCTAACGGTTATTGCTGGCGCAGCCTTTTATTTGGGCTTTGCTCCACCCCGCTGGCTGCGCAAATATTGGCAGCTGCGCGAACTCAATCATTTTTTGCACGCGGTCCCTGCCCAATATGCCGGCATGGAGTTGGCGCATGTGGTTGAGTATCTTTGTTTGGCCGCCCGCCGCAGTGTAGACAGCATTACGGCCGTTGCCGCCATGCTAGACCCAGAAACCGAACAGCTCATCATCTCCCCCACCAATGATTTTCCCGAACTTGAAACACAGCTTTCTGCTGCTGCTGGGCGATTGGGCCGTGTTTGGCTAGAACGAGGTCCCTATTTCGCCGAAAGTCACGGCGACCTGGGTCAATTTGGCCTCCGTTTAAGCATGGCCCTGAAAGCCAATGCCTTGCTCACGGTTCCCATTTCTACTCCGGTACAAACCTATGGTTTATTGATTGTCCTTTGCCGCCAAAAACCGCTCTTTGTGGATGATGATCTAGATTTGCTCTCCCTGCTCACCGCCCAAACCGCGCGCACGCTCAGCTACAGCCATCTGTTAGTGAGTGAGCGCAAAGCCCGAACCCATGCTGAAATTTTGGCCCAGGTCGCCTCGCGGCTCAGCGCAAATCTAGAGTTGGAGCAAACGGTTGAGGTGATTTTTGAAGAAACCTTGCGGGCCACAAGCGGCTCTTTCGCTGCCATTTTTAACTACCAGCCAAAGGGGCAAACGTTCCAGTTATGGCACGAAGTGGGTGATTTCACCGGTATTAAGCAGTTGCGCCAGCCATTACCAGCCAACCAGGCACAACAGCTCCTAACCGGGCAAAATCAACCACTGCGTGTGGACACCGGGCAAGCAGCACCAGACTGGCCAGATGCGGCCGTTTTGCAGCAGGCAGGTATCCATTCTCTGGCCCATGCGCCCCTCATTTACAAGCAAAAATTGATTGGCCTGCTTTCGATTGGCACCACTGGAGCCACAGAGCCAATGTCGGATGCCGAGTTAGGGCTGTTGCAAGGGATTGCGGATCAGGCGGCAATGGCTATTCAGAACGGCCGTCTTTACCGCGAGGTGCAAGAGTACAACAACGAACTGGAAAACCGTGTGGCTCAGCGCACCGTCGCTTTGCAGGCACGCAATGAAGAGCTGGATGCCTTCGCCCACACCGTAGCCCACGACCTGAAGATGCCCATCAGCCACGTTGTTGGCCTGGCCGAAACAGTTACCAGCAAATTTGAAAGCTTGCCCCAAACGGACCTGATACGCTATTTGGAAATCATCCAGCGCAGCGGGCATAAAATGGCCAGCATCATTGATGCCTTGTTGCTACTGGCTGGCGTTCGTGAAATGGACGTGCCCATAACCCCTCTGGACATGGCCACCATTATCGATGAGGCACGGCAGCGGCTGGCTCACTTGAACCGCCAATATGGGGTGAAGGTAATTTTGCCAGACGAATGGCCACAAGCCTTGGGGTATGCGCCCTGGGTTGAAGAAATTTGGGTTAATTATTTAAGCAACGGCATGAAGTACGGTGGCCATCCACCCCAATTAACGTTGGGAGCCACGCCTATGGCCAACAACATGATAAAATTCTGGATTAAGGACAATGGCGTGGGCATTACGCCAGAAGTTCAAGAGCAGCTTTTTGTGCCCTTTACCCAGCTCAATTTACATCACGACAGCGGCTATGGCCTGGGACTTTCCATTGTGCAACGTATCGCCGAGCGGCTGGATGGCGAGGTAGGGGCTGAGGACCTACCCAATGAAGGCGGCTTATTCTGGTTTACCCTACCAGCCGTAGGGCCTCAGCTACTTGATCCCCCACAGCAAGATGTTGCTACATACAGCGACGCGAACTAAACTTTCCCCATCAAATTCAAGGACATTGGATAACACCCTGCGCCCAGAGACAGGAACCGCAGGCAGGTTCTTCGTTCCAAAAGCAGTCGGTTTCGTTTGTCTCCAGTAGTTCGCAGCCGCCACAATATGTGCAAGGGGCAAACGCAAAACGCTGCACTCGGTCGCGGTAAGCTTCGTAGGTAGATGACTGCCACAGCGTTTTGAGGGATTCCTGGCAAACATGACCCACAATGTGCGGCAAGGATTCACGCCGAAAGCCGCGAATGTACCCAACATGATGGTAAAGCAGCGGCGGACAGGGAGCCACACGGCCGTCCCACCCCACCGCCATTGCACCCTGCTCGATGAAGGTGCAAACATCGTTAACCTCTCCCAAATTATTCCCGGCAAAGGTGACATTGTACCCACTGTTCAGGGCGGCCAGCAGCGGTTCGGCCGTCAGATCATTAAAATCCATTTTGGGAATGCTCAGACGGCGCAGCCACGAGGATGGTAGATAAGTGATGTTGTTCAGGGTGCGCTTGTAGAGGACTTCTTGCTCCATTTCGGGTGTGTGAGGCAGCAAGTTGCTCATAGAAAAATGTTTGACCCCAACACTTTTGCCAATTTTGAGCAGTTCCGGTAGATCGCCAATATTGCGCTCCATGGCTACAAAGGCGATACCAATTTCTGGCGTGGGACGATGAGCCGGACGGCGCAAACGTCGGAAGCGGCGTAAATTGGCTAATACGCGCGGAAGTTCCGCGCCCAACCGAACATCAGCATAGCTCTCTGGGCGTGCCCCATCCAGAGAAACCCACAGCAAATCCAAGCCCGCATCAATAAGCTGGCGCGAACGACGTTCGGTGAGCAAAGTACCGTTGGTGATCATCTCCGTGCGGAAGCCAAGTGCTTTAACGGCAACAATCATATCGGCCGTTTTGGGATGCAGCAGCGGTTCACCAAGGCCGCCAAACATGACGGTCAACGGAGGCTCTAATTCTGCCAGGCTGGCTTCGATGGCGGCAAAGGTCTTGGCCGACATTTTGCCCATGGTCACATCCCAGTTCTGGCGCATGCAGGTGCGGCAGTCGATGTTGCAGCGGTTGGTTGGTTCAACGTAAATTTTGGCCAGTTGGGTAATGGGACGGTGCAATTTGATGCCGTGGCCAGTTATCTCTAACCGCAGGCGTGCGCCGGGTTCAATACCATATTGGGCAACAACATCCGGGGGAAGCTGGAGACGGCCGTTTTCATCTACATCAGCCCAGAGGGGTGCAAATTTATCCATTATTGGTTCCTCATCAACTTTGGCTCGATTCATGGAACCAGTGTGGCGGATACGGCCGTCACCGACTAGTGAAGAATTCCCACTTGTTCCAGGCTAAATGTCACCTTATCATTTACTGAATTGGCTTAATCAACGGTACAACACAATTCCCAACTCTGCCGTACATGAGACCAGATTGCTGCAAAACGGCCGTTTACCCGTTGACATACCTCGGAACCCAATGTATACTGACCTTCATGTAATTTTTATTGGGAGCCTGGTTGTTATTGGGAATACGGCCGGTATGAATATGAACGGAAGCCTACCACTACTTTTACTACACACCCTGTCGCTGGGACCATCGCATGGTTATGGCATTGCCAAAGAGATCAAACGCAAATCGCAAGGCGTGTTGACCTTTGCCGAAGGGACCATTTACCCCATGCTGCACGATCTGGAAAAACAAGGATTGATCGCCGCCTTTGAAGAAGAAGTAAATGGTCGCACACGCCGCTATTACCAACTGACCAATGCCGGACAGAAAGCACTGGAAAAAGAACAAACCGATTGGCAGCAATTTTCATTAGGCGTCAATCGCGTCTTGGGGGAAGCTACATGAACAAATCGCAGCCCGCACCATTTCGCCAATGGTTGTCCATCGCTACCGACAGCTTGCCCGAGCATGTTATCCAAATCGTCACACCAGAGTTCGAAAACCATTATCTCGATGCGATTGATGACTTGTTAGAAGAAGGTTTGTCTAAAGATCAAGCTCAGATACAGGGACTGGTCAATTTAGGCCAGGCAGAAACAATTGGCCGCTGCCTGAAAGATGTGCATTTGGGACGGCGCCATTACAAAATTGCGGCCGTTGCCAGCCTGCTCATTCTTGTGGTTCTGCTCTTTTTCCCTGTATTGGTTGAAAGTTTCCTGGCTAGCAGCCCAGTTGCCGTGCAGATTGGTCATATTTTAACCGGCGTGGTCCTGGCGGCACTCACAGCATATGTGCTCAACACCACGCGCCGCCTGCTCATCTGGCGCTTTGCCCTGCAAAAATTGGACAGACTGTTCAAGATCGCCATTGCCAGTTATTTGCTCTGGCTGGCGGCCGACATCATCAGCCTGGCCCTGTACAACGCCCCACTTTACATAGGTTCGTTACGGGCCATGTATGAAGCCGTCAACGGCTTCGACAAGTTCCTGATAGCCTCTGCCTGGGTAGGCCAAATTGGTTTAGGGGTCACCGGAATGATGATTTCCACCTCCATTTGGCAGTCACAGGACGGCTTATACAGCATTGGCAAACCATTCGCCGTTTGCCTGGCGCTGATGGCTGTGCCCATTGGTCTGGCAGGCTTTGCTGTCAATCTGGACCTTTCCATACTGGTTTCCATTCTGACGACCTTTGTCATTATGGGGCACATTCTCATCTGGCCGGTCATTGCCATGCTTTTTGTGCGGGCCATTTTTCGGCCGCCAAATGCCCAACCGCCACAACTTGTTTGAGGGTAGGAGCACACACCATGACAACACAAAGACGAAGCATCAGCCGGTGGCTGCTGCGAATTGCCGCTGGTTTACTGGCTCTGCTGGTGATTATACTGATCGTAGCAACGGTTAACGCTTCCATCAGAGACGGCCGTATCCAAAATACCTCCCTACCCGATGGGTCACAATTGGTGGATATTGGCGGACGCCGCATTCACGTTTACCGGCAAGGTACAGAACATGAAGGCGCAGCAATTGTTTTTGTCGGTTGCTTTGGCTGCAATTCCGCTATCTGGCAGGCGGTCCAACCAGACATCTCCCAATTTGCCCGCACCATTGCTTTTGATCCGGCTGGTTACGCCTGGAGTGATCCTGGCCCCACGCTCACCCCGCAAACAATGGCCGATGATCTTTATGCCACACTCACCGCGCTGGACGAAAAAAGGGTTATCCTGGTTGGTTTCTCGGCCGGTATGCTGCCCATCTACGATTTTTACACTCGCTATGGCAGCGAGTTTGAGATTGAGGCCCTTGTTTCTGTGGAGGGGGCCATTCTGGATGAGATTGAAGGGGAATGGTACCAACCTGAGAATCCGCTGGGGCTTTCTGAAGGCACGACCAATTTCTTGATTGCCACGGGCTTGGCCCGACCAGCGGCTAAACAATTTCAGGGTCCCATGCCAGATACCATTAAAAATATCCCCTACTATGAATTGGTATCAGAAGCTGCCCGCACGCGGAAGTCGTTGCGAAGTTGGGCCAGCCAATATTCGCAAGCCAACCATGATGACGTCCAGCGCCTGCTGAACAGTGCGGTTATGCCCGCCGACGTGCCGGTGGTTGTGCTGCAAACCGAAGATATTTTGGACGCCTCTGATGCACTGCCAGGGTATGAAGATTTAATGCAAAGATACGCCGAAGCCAGCGTGGCATGGTACAAAACCTGGGTGGAATCAGCAGCACCAGGCTCACAGCTAGTAATTGTGCCAGACAGCACCCATTTCATCATGTTTGATCAGCCTCAAGCTGTCATTGAGGCCGTGCGTGACGTTGTGCAACGTTAGCTTTTCAAAAGTTAGGTATTCCAATCGGCTAATTTGAGATGTTTCGGCCGTTCACTCCCCCTATCCTAAGGCTAGATGCCATTAAAGTTAGAAATAAGTGCCATAAATAGGCGCAGCAGGTTGATTTTGACCAGGCCTTGCAGCATACTTGCCAGATGATTATCAACATGTAACCGGGTGACAACAGAGGCTATTTATGGCGAATTTTTGGCAAAAGCATTGGTTTGGTTTGGCTGTTTTGTTGGGAATTTTAGTTGTGGGGTTGGCAACGGCCGTAACTCACCTCGCCCACTCCCTCAGCAAACTCCCCCAACAGGCCCTGGCTGCCAGCAAACAGCTTGTTTACGCGGCCAGCCAACTTCCTGTCACTCAAACCAACCAGCTAGAAACCAAGCTTTTTGTCGATTTATGGTCCCAGCCGGATCATTTGGAGGCGCTGGCGGCTTTCCGCGAGAAACGCGCGCCGGTGTTTGGTGAAAAGATGTAGGGGCGGTTGGTAGTTCTTCTAGAGATCAAACGACAAAACAAAACACCCATACTTGTCATTCCGAACGCTTCCCCTGTCATTCCGAACGAAGTGAGGAATCTTACGACTGGCAATGATGAAAGATCCCTCGTTTCACTCGGGATGACAAAAAAACCGGTTTCCTTTTTCCATCGGCTGAACTATCATAGAGCCATTCTGACCGTTGACTTAAGGAAAACGCCCTATGCCAGAAACTCCCTTCCAGCCGCAGCTAGATTTTAGCCCGCACAACAACCAATCTCTTTTTTCCGACCATTACCTGCAGGAGATTTTGCGCCGAACGCCTGCCTGGCGCGAACTGCAAACGCCTGCGGACGAATTTCTAACCTGGCTGCGCAAACATTACGCGAAAGAGCGGAACCAGCTGGAAAACTACAACGAATCGCAGCTAGAAGACAATTGGATCAAGCCAATTCTGGACCAGTTGGGGCATACCTGGGAAGGGCAGGCGTCCATCCCGGCCTTAAAAGGCGGCATCAAAAAACCGGACTTTGCCCTGTTCCCCGATGTGGCCACGCGGCAAACGGCCGTTTCCCAACAAAATAGTCCCGCCTACGTCAAAGAAGTTCTGGCCCTGGTTGAGGCTAAAAAGTGGACCGTCAACCTGAGCAAAAAGAGCGGCAGCCGCCCGCTGTTTGATGACCAGAACCCGATGTTCCAGATCGATACCTACCTGAGTTTGAGCGGCGTGACCTGGGGCGTGGTAAGCAACGGCCGTTTCTGGCGCTTAGTGCATAAAAATTCATCCCGCACCTTAGAAACCTACTTTGAGATTGATTTGCTGGCGGCGCTGCACGCCCCGGCCGATTCGACCGCCGGGCTGGCGGTGGCCACCTTCTTCTGGGCCTTCTTCAACCAGAGCGCCTTCCGCGCCGATGCCCACGGCACGGTTTTCTTGGATGAGGCGCTGAGCCAGAGCAAGGCGTATGCCATCGCCCTGGAAGCGGATTTGCGCGACAACGCTTACCGCTCGCTGGAACAGCTCATCATTGGTTTTTTTGCCGGAGACGGCCGTCTCGACCCCAAAAACGCCGACCACCGCGACGAAGTGTACCGCAACAGCCTCTACCTGCTCTACCGCCTGCTCTTTTTGTTTTACGGCGAAGCCCGCGCCCTGCTGCCGATGGGCAACGAGACTTACAAAAACGACTACAGCCTCCAGCAGTTGGCCAACGACATCAACCGGGAACGCGACAAGCTGGAGACGCTGCCCACCACCGGCCGCCGCCGCTGGAACCGGCTCACCGAGCTGTTCCGCCTGATTAGCGGGAAGGATGCCCAGCTCAACGCCGAACTAGGCGTGCCCCGCTACAACGGCGGCCTGTTCGACCCTGAGCAGCATCCTTTTTTCGGCACTTATTTTGTGGGCGACCGGGCGCTGGCCAAGGCGATTGATTACCTGGCTTACCGGCGCGTGCGCGAAGACGGCCGTTTCCAGGGTTTCCAGGCCGTCGATTACCGCACCCTGGACGTGCGCCAGCTTGGCTCCATTTACGAGGGGCTGCTGGAGTACAAAGTCGCCGTGGCTACCGCAGAGATGGTGACGGTGCGCAAAAAAGGGGTAGAAACCTGGCTGCCTGCTGGCCAAAGCAAAGCCAAGGTGCTGGACCGCCGCCAGCCGGGCGAACTGTACCTGACCAACGACAAAGGCGAACGCAAAGCCACCGGCTCTTACTACACGCCCGACTACATCGTGGAGTACATTGTGGCCAACACGCTGGGGCCGCTGGTAGAGCAGGCCCGCGAGCGGGTGAAGGCCCAAGTCCGGCAGACGGGTTCATTAGACAAAGCCGAACGCCAGCGCCAGAGTGCCGCCCTGTTTGTGCAAGAGATTTTGGCGCTGAACGTGCTGGACCCGGCAATGGGGTCTGGTCATTTTCTGGTGGAGGCTACCCACTTTTTGGCGCGGGCGCTGGCCACGGATGAGTATGTGACGGCCAACGTGGTGCCTGGCACTGGGGAAACGCCCGCAATGGATGAGGTCTTGGCCCCAGTGCCTGGCACCGCCGATGAAACTGATCTGCTCTATTGGAAACGCCGCGTCGTCGAAGCCTGCATCTACGGTGTGGACAAAAACCCGATGGCTGTGGAGCTGGCCAAATTGTCGCTGTGGCT
>JBNKLQ010000122.1:0-17329 GCA_050292445.1 Promineifilaceae bacterium (SeqCode)
CACACCCGATAAGGCAGCCGTCGGACGCAGCCAAGAACCTGCCGTACCTCGGTCTGGGTGAGCACTACCGGCAGCTTGCGGCTTTTCGGCGGGCGCACCAGGTCAAAGGTGGCCCATTGACGCTGCAAAGTATGCTCGTAGAAGAACTTGATGCCGCACAGAGCTACGGTACAGGCGCTGCGCGAGGCATGTTTCTCGTTTTTGAGATACAAGAAGTAGTTGCGGAGTTCGGCTTCGCTGATCTGAGCCGGGGACTTATCGTAATGTTCTGCCAGTTGGCGCACCGCCCGCAGGTAGGATTCCTGGGTCTTGGGGGCCAAACCGCGCAGTTGCATGTCGTTCAACATGCGTTGACGTAAGTGAGTCATGACTATACCTCCTAAGGTTGGAATTGGATTTATAGGAAATATAGTCGTTGATTCACTTGGATTGGGGCAAGGGGGAGAGGCTACAGCGGCTACCTGCGCGCAGCGCTTAGTTCAACAATTATTATGCCGACCACAGTTCGGCATAAGTATCGGTTTTTCTATGTTATGCTGAAACTTTCGCACTAACTTTCGGCATAAGACACCAAATAGGGTGAAATTGCTGTTATCGTGTCGGCATAAGACGCAAATCTAGGGTTTATGCAGAATCATGTCAGTATAAGTCCCCAAATCTCCGGCAAAATGGCGACTGAGGTCAGTATAAAATTTTGTAGGTAGTTTGGCAATGCTAGGCACTGTTTCTTGACCGTTGCCGCAAATGGTTTGCCCCGATCAATGCCAACCAGAGCAGTAAAATAACGGCCGTTCCCAACGAAACCCCCACGCCCGCATAAAAGGTAGCAGGCCGGAAAGTCATCGTAACGGTGTGGCTGCCGGGCGGCACAACGAGGCCGCGCAGGGCGACGTTGGTTGGGTAGAGTTTGGTTGGTTCGCCATCAATTTCGGCTTGCCAGCCGGGGTAGTTGGTGCCGGAATAGACGAGGAAGCGGGGCTGATCGGCCGTTACCATCAATGTCACCCTATTCGCCGTCCGGTTTAGCATAACGGCCGTTTCCCCTTCAACCAACTCACCCTCACTTGCCAAACCCGTTTCGCCCACCACCAGCGCTGTGGTGCCGTATTCAAAATCGGGCGCGGCCAGCCGTGCGGCGGCGGTGGCGGCATCGGGCAGTTCCACGACGTTAGGCACCAGGTAGGCGCGCGGCAAGGCGTGCAGAAAGCGGTAGTAGCGGAAATTATCGACTTCTTTCACCAGCTCATATGCCGGGTCGCTGTAGTCGCCGGTAGTGACGACCATGTCTACGTTGAGAATGATGTTGCGCCGATACTCCTCATCCAGCACCTCGCGCAGTCGTTCGTAGTCGATGAGCATCAGCGGCGGCATGCCGCCCACATTATCAACCCCGGCCAGACTGCCAAAATCTTGCGATGTCGTTTGGTCAAAGATGGTGCGGTAGAACGGCCGTACCCCCTCCGGCGCCGCCATCACCCGGGCCACATCGTTGCCCGGCGCAAAAGAGTCAGCTTGCTCCACAAAAAAGCGCCCCTGGTTGAGCGACATCACATCGACAACGGCAATGAGTACCAGGGCCAGCACGGCCACGCGGGGCGACTCGCGGAATACCCACAGCGCCAACGCGCCGCCGCCCAGCATCAAAACGACGTAGGTCAGCGTATCGACCGGTAAGAAGCGGTCGCCGCCCGGCTCGCGGCTGATGGTCCACAGCCAGGTGAGGACAACGGCCGTCACAAAAATGCCCGCCGCGATTATCAGATAACGCTTCAAAAGCTGTCTGTCGATTTGTTGCACCAGCATGATGCCGTAGCCGCTGAGCGCCGCCAGACTAAACGTCATGGCAAAGGCCAGCCGCTCCACGTTGCGCAAATAGCCGGGGAAGCCCAGCCGCTCGATGAGATACAGGCCATCAAAAATAATCAAATGTTTTCCAACTGATCCAAACAGGGCAATGAGGAAAACGGCCGTCCAAAACATGCCTTTGCGCTGCTGCACTGCCAGCGTGGCCAGCACCAGAGCCATCAACCCGACGTATAAATTTTGCGTGCCCAGCAGCTGCGGCACAAAAAAGCCGGTCAGATGCACAAAGGGGAAGCCGCCCTCGGCGACCTTATCGAAGGTGAGGATGGAGCGGGTGGTGAGGCCGGTCAGCTCCAGGGTGGGCAGCCATTGCGCGGCGGCGATGCCCAGGGCAAATCCAGCCAGCAGCAGCAGCTTTTTGGCGATGCGCGTCCAGGGTAATTTGTCTCGATAAGCCGTGTAAACCAGCCAGGCGACAGTCACAGAACCAATGGTGAGGTAGGATTGCGGCCGTCCGGCCAGAAAGACCATGCCTAAAGTGCTTCCGGCAACGGCCGTTAGCAACCAGCTGCGTCGTTCGATGGCCAACGTTACCAGCAGCAGCGTTAGCGGGAACCAGGCCACCACTTCCAATTCGGAAAGCTGGCCGGGTGGATAAAAGGTGAGGTACCCACCAAATTCAAACAGCACAGCGCTGAGCAGGGCAGGCAGATTGGCTTTAAACAGATGGCGAAAGAACAAAAAGGAAAACGCCCCTGCCAGAAAAAAGTGCAGGCCGATGTCAAACGCCAGGGTGGCCAGGCTGAAGTTGGTTTTGGTAATCCAGGCCAGCAGCAGGGCGATGGGGTAAAAGGTGGCCGCTTGCGGGTCGGCAAATTGGGGATAACCTGCGTAAACGTGTGGATTCCACAAGGCAAACTCGCCGCTGGCCAGGGTTTTGGCAAAAAAGTAGCGCGGCGGATAGAAAACTTCGGCAAGGTCAGATTTTTCGGGCAGGTAAGCGCGGTCTTCAGGGGCGGCGGCCCACAGTCGCCAGAGGAACAAGTAGGTGAGGGCGGCAATGAGCAGAAGGTAGAGCGTAACCTGTACCCAGGGGGATTGCAGTAATTGTTTGAGTCGTGACATGCAACGGCCTTTATTGTGGTTTTGTGAACGGCCGTAATTATAAAGAAGCTCCAGTTTAGCGCCAATGTGCTGAATTGAGGACTGGTGGTCCTCAATACTATTTTGCTGACCGAAACAGCCCGATAGGACTGCCAGTCCTAGACCAAGTTCTTAAGAGCCAAACCGATGTCATTGTGTATCGCTTGCTGCATCTCGACGGGAACGGCGTGGGTGACGCCAGCATATTCACGCAGCTGCACGTCCAGTCCGGCCGATTGCAGTTGAGCGGTCGCTTCCCGCGCCGTGACAATCGGCACAATCGGATCGTCTACACCATGATGCACGCGAACGATGCCGGAATTCGGCTGCCGTGTTATTTTGTCACGCAGTAACCGCCCGGCAACCGGCAAACACAGTCTAAATTGATCACCAAACTTAGCCGCCAGATTAAGGCAGATATCGCCGCCCTGCGACACGCCCAGGAAGATGGGCTTTCCAAAAGTTGGGAATTCTTCCTGCCAACGGGCGACATTTTCCAGCAGAATGTCGGCACAGTGGTCAACAAATTTGCCTTGTTCTAATTCGGGCTTGTCGTACAGTTCTTCGGGAAACCAGGAATATTGATCTTCAAAGGGGAAACGGCCGTAAGGCGCAATCACTCTAGCCAAAAAATCAACATCGTGCAGCAGAATGTCGCAGATTTGTGTCGGGCTGCTGCCCATAAAATGCAGGGGAATGATGAGCGGCTGTTCTGCTGATTGATCTGATGTTCCCAATAGGAAAGATTCGTATGTCAACGTTCTTGTGTCACTCATTGCGTTACCTTTCTATTTCCTTCTCAATCAGGCTCAATGTGACCATCTCGATGCCATCCGGCGTGTGCCAGGTGTGCTGCACAGCAAAGCCGTGTTTTTCATACAAACCGATTGCTGGTAAATTATTCTTCGCCGTTGATACCGTCAGGGAAAATCCAGCGTATCGTGCCAGGACCTCTTTCAGAAGCCCCGTGCCAATGCCTTTTCTAAACATTTCTGGCGCAACGACAAAGCTGCTAATATTGAACGCTTGCGGTCCTTCCGCTTCAATCTCCGCCAGCGCAACCAGTTCGTTATCCAAAAGACAGCCCAAAAAGAGAGCATCCGCTGCCTGAATGTGGGCTGACGTTCTGCCAAGCGGGAAAAAGTCAGCCTCAGCCAATCCTAAAAGCTTCGCTTCCTGACGATAAGCCTCGAAAGAAACGCGGCGAATTTCCTCAGCCACGCCTGGGTTTTTATGGTCGATTACCTTGATCTGCATCGTTTCAAGATTTCTTTCTGCGCTTTTGGTGGTAGGTCAGGGCCAGTGTGATGCAGTCCCGCAGCGCTTCTTGGGGAAGCTTGTTTTGGGCGTCGAGAATAATGGCGCGATTGCCTTCGTAGGTGAGGGTGGGATGGCGCTGGCGGAAGGTGCCGATGAGATTGGTCTGGCAGTGGACGTAGAGGCCAATTTGCGCCTGATCGACGTTGTGGGCGTCCAGGCGGATGGTGGTGCCGCTTTTGGGCCGGACAGTAAGGTAGCTGGGCTGGCCCCATTTAAGCGTCTCCACAATTTGGCCGACGCCGGGGGTGGCTACGGCCGTTTCCAACACCATTTGCCGCAGCTCCAGTAATTTTCCTCGGATGGGTTCAGGATAGCGTTCGAAAACGGCCGTTACTTCCGTAAATTCATTCAACTTGTTTGTTTTTATCATACTGCCATTATCGCTGCTGTTGTTGACATCCTCTGTCAGGTTAGATGGATTGTTTTTTGAAGATGAAATAAGTTTCGGCCTCCACGTACTCAAAGCCAGCGGAAGCTTGCTTCAAATATCGTTTTGTTTTGCTCGTTTGGGCGGCGGGCAGCCATTTTCCTGGCTCGTCTTCTACCAGCGTGTACGCTTTCTTTTGGTACTGTACCACAGAAATGAGGGTCAAGGTCGGGGTCGCAGCGGCAACCACTGCTTCGTCCTGAAAATTGTTGGTCACTAAAATACCACCTTTTTTCAGGTATTTCTGGCAGGTTGGCACGACGTTCGGGGCAAAGAGTGCCAACAGCAGATCAAATGATCCCTCTGGTAAGGGCAGGTCCTCACTGTAATCCTGGGCGATGAAGCGAACATAGGCGGAGCGCTTGTACGTTTTTTTGTGATGGATGTAGGTGCGTACGGCCGTTTCATCGGCAAAAAAATCAATGGCCGTTTGACTACAATCCACGTAAACAACGTGTGGAAAGTAAAGTGAAGGCGTGAAATGCACTGAACTGCCAGGATATAAAACTTCGGTGCAGCTGTATTTTTCCCTTATGAGTTTAAAAAGATCGGCTCGCTCAAATCCGATGTCGTAGTATTGTTTTTCATAAAGTTCAATGGTTGATTTTGCGGTCATTGTTTGTCTGAACTATTCGGCCGTTTTTCGCGAACGACGGCCAATTAATATCCCAGCGCCAATGAGTCCCCCGACAAGGGCCACGCCGCCTAAGCCAACAAGAATTCCATTGCTGAAGCCATCATCTTGGTTGTCTTGGGCTGGACTATTGTTGCTATTATTTTGATTGTTGCCATTGTCGCTGTTTCCATTACCGTCGCCAAAAAGTGTGCTAATAAAGCCACTCACGCCGGATTCCCGTTCGCAGTCGTATTGGCCGCGTGTGTTGGATAAATCATGAATGTTGAAAACGTTGGGTCGATCTTCGTAGCGGAAAACGGGGTCCACCGTCATCTCTTCTGGGGAGATGAGCGTGTTGAGGCGGGTGAGGTAGCGGTGCTTGCTGGCCAGCTCTTGCAGCAGCGGATCGCTAAAGCTGAGTTCGCTGGTGGGAGCGGCATATTCGGTGATGAATGCCTGCCCATTCATTTCATCCGCTTTTTGTCCCATCAACGTGCGGTAATTGTGGCCACCAAAAGTGAAAAAGGTAATTTCGTCATCGTCAATTTCAAAATGGCCGTAATTGTCGGGGACGGCTTGCTGCTCGCCAAAAAACCAGGTGAGGACGGCCATGTCTGGGTTGGCCGCAACGGCCGTTAAGCGCAGCGGGATCATCGGTTGTTCCGATGGATAGGTAATTTGAATTGGTTGGATGTCTTGCACGCCAAATTCGGGTTGAAGTCGCATCGCCAGGAAAGCAAAATCTTCTTCTACATACACGTCAATCAGCGGAATCATCGGATCTTCCACTCGGTATTCATTGTCACGCAGCCAGTTCACCAATTCATCCGGGTCATCTGAGCCAATGACTACAAATTCATAAGGACCCACATCGCCCTCAGCAAAAACCTCCACACCTTCGGCAGCCGATTCAACCACCATGTCTTCAAATTCCAGCTGGGCGCAATCGGGCAGGGGTGGTGGAATGTAGCGCGGATTGGTGGCAATTTCTAGTTCGGTGAAAGCATTTACGGCCGTTTCTGGCACTTCCAAATCTTCGGCGGCAATGGGGACCGGGATGGGTAAAATCCAGCTGAAATCGGTATCAAAGCCGGTGTATTGTATTTGCACAATGGCCGAGATGGTGCCGTCGCCGTTGTCGGTGAAGATGATGCGTTCGGCGTTTTGGTCGATGGGGTTAGCCAGGCAGAACAGCCCACCGCAGGCCAACGTTGGGCGCGCCAACGAGAGGCTGCCCAACAAAAACAGCAATGGCAGCAGCAAAATAGAGAGTCGTTTGAATCGCATAATGCCTCCAGAGGTATTTATCCACAGATTAAACGATTTATTCGGGTGGAGGCATTATACCATTGACTGACCGGTACATAATTAATCAGTCCTCCCTGGAAATAGGTTACAGAAAATAATTGTCATTCCTGCGGAGGCAGGAATCCATCCTGGTCAGAAGATGGATACCCGCCTTCGCGGGTATGACACCTGTGCAGTTACAATCGTTTTTCGATTTGGTTTTCTAGCAGATTGATCATTTGGCCGACCATGTCGTGGTCATAGGCAAACTGGACGTTGGCAGTTTGGTACAGGGCTGGCAGCGACTGCGTGCCGCCCTGCGCCAGCGCTCGCCGGTAATCCTCCACGGCTTGCGCCTGATCTTGCAGCGCATTGCGCCAGATTTGCAGCGCGCCCAGCTGAGCCAGCCCGTACTCGATGTAGTAAAATGGTTTACGGAAGATATGCTGCTTGCGGTGCCAGCCAGTGACCAGTACATCTTCAAAACCGCTGAAATCAATTTGCGGCAGGTAAATTTGCCACAGCTCCTGCCATTTGGCGTCGCATTTGGCGGCATCCACGGCGGCGTCGATGTGCAGGTAAGCCCAATGTTGGAAGGCATCGACTACGGCCATGTAAGGCCAGAAGAGGATGATTTTTTCCAGGTGGCCTACAAACCAGCTGTCAGCCTCTCCTTTGCTGAAGAAGCCTTCGGCGGAGTGGCCTTCACTGTTGGCGAAGGGGCCTTCACTATTTTTAGTGATGTAGGGGGCGGTGAGCAGTTCCATGGCCATTGAAGCGACTTCGTTGAACTCCATCGGCGATGCTTTTTGTGGCTGGTAAGCCAGCTTGTTGCGCTCGAAGTTGTGGAAGGCGTGGCCCGCTTCGTGGAACAGCGTGCGGATGTCGGCCCCGGTGCCGGTGCTGTTCATGAAGATAAACGGCCGTTCCGAAGCGGGGTAATTGGTGCAGTATGCGCCGGGGGCTTTGCCCTTGCGATTGGGCATATCCAGCAGCGATTCCTGGCACATGGTGTCGAAGTAGTTGCCCAATACCGGGTCTACCTGGTGGAAAATTGTGGCGGAGGTGCGGACGAGCTCGTCTGTGTTTCGGAACGGCCGTATCACCGGCAGGGCAAAGGGGAACACATCGGCCCGCACATCCCAAGGGCGCAGCGTGTCCACGCCCAGTTTTTGCCGATAACGGTCATATACTTTGTTGGCAGCAGGCACCACCACATCGGCGATGGCTTGGTGGAAGGCGGCGGCATCGTCTGGCGTATAGTCGAACCGCTTTTTCTGCCGCCAGGTGTAGGCGCGAAAGTTAGGAAAACCGGCGTTCAGGGCTATCTGATGGCGCTGGGGCAGCAGCGCCGCCCATAACTCATTGAGCGCTTCCCGGTCTTCCAGGCGGCGTTGAGCCATCAGCTGCCAGCCGCGCTCGCGCAGGTCACGGTCCGGACTTTCTAGCCTGGTGGCCAGCTGGGTTAGCGTCAATTCTTCACCTTCCCATTCTACTGACTGGGAGCCGATGATGCGATTATACACCTGTCCGCTTTTTAGCTGTTCGCTGAGCAGAGGAATATTTTCTTCAGTGAACAGTTCCGCATCGGCCCGCATGTTACGCAGCGGGATTTCCAGCCCGTCTGGCTCTAGGCCGCTTGCCAACAAGCGTTTTTCAAGCTGATTTTCTGTTACCTGTGCCTGGGGAAAGATTTCATCAAGATATTGGTTCATGGCGGCGTCAGCCACTTTGTCATTGGTGTCCAGGGTCGTGGCCACGCGCAGTCGGGCACCCATTTCATGCCGCAGCTGGGTGATCTGGCTCCAGTCAGCCAGCCATTGGTGAATCGTTTCGTTGGTTAACGGCCGTTCCTGCAAATCAGCATAAAAGGGTGCCATCTGCTCCCAAGTCCAGGTACTAAATTCTTCGATTGTTGTGGGTAATTGGTTAAACATCATTCCTCCAAAGCGACTTTTTGATGCGACTATTTAATTGCAATCAATCATTTAAATAAATTCAAATGATGAGGATCATAAGTAGAAAAAGCTGAGTTGTCAAGGGTTTATGAATTTTCGGGAAGCGCTTCGCCGAAGGAACGGCCGTACCACAACAAAAAAAGAATCAGGCCAAATGGTCCACTCATTAATGTGAAGAAAAGAGCGGGAATGCGCACCCAACCCGGTGCGTTGAAGCGGCGACATTGGCGAAAAATCCAGGCACCTGTGAACAAATCGAGGGCCAGCATGTGGGCCCAGCCTGCCAACGCGCCTTGAGGGCTGCTTAACCCGGTCCGCACGCCTTCCAGGGTCATGATGTCCAGCTTTACTTCGCCACCGCTGCTCTGGTCTTGACGCACGGCGTTGAGAATGGCCAGAACGTAATGGGCAGCCGCGATGCCCAGCAGGCTGCTGGAGCGGCTGGCGCGTTCGGTAAGCGGGTGGTTGGGGGCGAACATCATCCCCAGCCAGAGCGGCATGGGAAAGCTGTTGAGGTATTTAAAGAAGGTTTCCATTTTGGGTTCTCCTGTTTTAACGCAGAGAGGCTCAGGCTGTGTTTGGCTGGGATGGATTGGGCTGCCAAAGGCGAAACGGCCGTTTTTGCCAACTCACTCTTTCCACCAATGCTGCCACCCGCATCCCGCCCAGCGTTACGCCAGCGGTGGATTGGCCAGGAAAGATTGAATCGCCTACCAGCCACACATTTTTAATGCCGGTAGACGGCCCACGCGCCTGCAAGAGCGATTTTTGAGGAAAGCCGCCGACCATGCCAGACGGCCGTCTGGTATAAAATTCAAACGTCACCGGCGTGCCGGGCAGCGTTAGCTCGATGGCTGAGCGCAGGCCGGGCAGGGCGATCTCGGCAGCGTTGAGTAAGCGTTCTGTGTAATCGTCGCGGCGGGCGTGGTAAGCACCTTTGTCGCCGTGGCGCAGCTGCCACCAGGGGGCAATCGCCGTGTGGGTGGAAAGCGTCAGGGCGCGATGACCTGCTGGTGCGCGGCTGCTGTCTGCTGGATCAGACAGTGAAACAAAGACGGAATTGCCTTCGCCCAACGGCCGTTCTGCGTTCACAATTATTTGGTGGTGGTTTGTGCTGCTCTGCGGCAGTTTGGCGGCATCGATCCCCAGATAAAGGGTAAATGCGCCCCAGGTCGCTTCCCGTTGGCGCACTTCACGAGCCAATTGACGTGGTGTGTTTTCGCCCAGCAAATCACGCAGCGCCCACGGCGTGAGGTTGGCCACGATGTTGTCTGCTTCCAGGTGTAAGCCTTTGTTTGTGATGGCGGCAACTGCACGGCCGTTTTTCATTTCGATTTGCGTCACTTGCTGACGGAACAACACCTCACCACCGTTTTGCCGAATCCAGTTGACTAGCGTATCCGCCAGCGCGCCGATGCCGCCCTGAACGTGATTCACGCCACGTCGGGGCAGGTCCAGCGCGGCGCTGCCGTAAAGCGCGTTGGCTTGCTGGCTGGTGGTTTGGGCCGAGATGAGCAGCTGGGCGTCCAAAAAAGCGCGGAACATCGGATCATCATTGGGTGCCAGGCTGCCAATTGTGCGCAGTAGATAAGGCATGGCGTGCAAAGTTGCTGGGCGTACAGCGCGGGCCAGTGTGTAAATGTCGTGTAGCGATTCTGGTGGCCAGGGAAACGGCCGTGACGACACATCCCAGGCAAGTTCGGCCAACATTTCCAGCTTTTGCCATAATGGTTCTGTGTTGGGGAAGGCGGCTTGACGCTCCGCTTGCCACTGCTGCGGGTCGGCCCATTGGGTGACGGTACGGCCGTTTGGCAAATGCACCATCCAGGCCGGGTCAACGGGGTGGACGGGCCAGGTTAACCCCAGCGCTTCCGCCACGCGGGCATGTGGCCCACCCGGCGAAAAACCTCCGGCCAGCGTCGCCCCAGCATCAAAGCGATACTTTTTGTGGTAAAAGGTTCCGGCACTGCCACCGGGGTAAACGTGCGCTTCCAGCACGGTCACGCGATGCCCCGCTTTGAGCAGCAGCGCACCAGCAGTCAGTCCACCAATGCCTGCACCGATCACGAGGGTGTGGGGTGATTTGTTCATAATTTTGTCTGCAAGTGTGCAAGTAGGCGAGTTTGCAAGTGAGTAACTTTTCACTTTTTACTTATCACTTTTCATTCATTTGCTCGTCTTTGGAAACCAAGGGAAAAACGCATTTGTGTTTTTCACATATGCTTCGTAACCTGGCTTGCTCTTCTTGAGTCCTTTTTCCAGCAGCGCGACACCGGAGACGCGGATGATGAGTACCGTCATGAGAACCGCGCCAAGGGCGGGCAAAATGGAGCCAGCCGCCAATGAAAAAAGGGCAAAGCTCCACCAAACGGCCGAATCGCCAAAGTAATTGGGATGGCGTGTGTAACGCCAAAAGCCAGTGGTGAGCAGCTTGCCTTTGTTGGCCGGATTGGCCTTGAAACGAGCCAGTTGGAAGTCGCCCCCAGCCTCAAACGCAAAGCCAATGAGGAAAACGGCCGTAGCCAGATAATCCAATATGTTTAACCCGTTGCCCTGAATTTGCGCTCCCAGCAGTGGCGTAGAAACCAATGCCATCAGCACCCCTTGCAGCAAAAAGACCTGGAAGAAGCTAAACCACCAGTACCGTTCCGGCCCATACTTTTGGCGGAAGTTTTGGTAGCGGTAATCTTCGCCGTGCCCCCAGTTGCGCCAGAGCAGGTAAATGGAAAGGCGTAACCCCCAAATGGTAGCCAGCACGGTAACCAGCAGTTTGCGCGTATCCAAACCGCCGTCTGTTTGGGTGAAGTAGACCCAGGCCAAAATGACAAAGCCGGTTCCCCAAAACGGATCGACGATGCTGGCATTTTTCAGATAGACGCTGAGCAGCCACAGCAGCGTCAACGCGATCATGACGGTTAAAAAGCCAGTGCCCCAAATTGCAAAAAATGACATATTTACCTCTCAAAGTAAGGACTGGCAGTCCTCGCCTAGTTGTCCAAACGAATGAGCATACTCAAGACTGCCAGTCCCGCTCATCTGTTAACTTGGTGCTGATAAATTGTGGTTGGAAACGGCCGTTTTTTGTTGTTGCTTGCGGACATGCCAACGGGTGAGCCATTTGCGAGCAGTGAACAGGCCAACCAGGCCAGCTTTGTTGAAGAGTAGCCGGGTAAATAGGCCGGGCAGCCCCGGTTTGTGACTGTATTTGATATGTTCGTGGACCTGGGTTGTTTGAGGCGATACGGCCGTAAACCGGTGGGTATGCTGCCAATGCTTGAGCGGGCCTCGTGCCTGCGTGTCGGTGAAGCCGTTGCTGGATACGTTGGAATGAATGGCCAGCCAGCGCAGCGGCAGCGGGCCAAACCAGAGCGTGAATTCGGCCTCGGAGCCTTCACCTAGCGGTTCAAAGCGATGAATTTGCACAAAGATGGGCGGCGGCGACAGCTTTTTGAGGATGCGGGTGTCGTGGTGGAAGTTGGATACGGCCGTAGCTGGTGCATCTACTGTAAATTTAAAATCGAATACAGGCATGGTTGTGTTGCTCCTTAAATTAGATCCAACTGCCCAGTATGACCTTCATCATACGCAGTTAGAATGCGTTTGGCGACTTTTTCTGGCAAGGCCTGGCTAATGCCGCCGCTAACGTCCCGAATCATTGCTGTTTTGCTCATAGAAGAATACCTCCGATATGACAAAATTATACCATTTGCACAGTTTTTGTCAATATATTGCGATAAAAAATGTACGCTTTCATCCATTTAACCTTGACAAAAAATGAATGCACCCTGGTATCAGCCAGAGTGCATTCATTTTAGAAGGAGAAATGCTTAAGCGAATTTTTAGAGAGAGTTTGCTTTTTACGATTGTGGTAGCAAGACAGCATCAATAACGTGAACAATGCCATTAGAGGCTTGAATATCGGTGATGATGACCTGTACCGTATCGTTCAGGAAAACGTTGCCATCAGTAATGGTGATGGTTATTTCTTCGCCAGAGAGTGTCGTGGCTGAATCCAGCGTCACAACAGTTTCGGCGAGAACAGCACCTTCAATAACGTGGTAAAGCAGGATGTTGGTCAGTGCACCTTCCGGGTCTTCCAGCAAGGTGGCGACAGTGCCTTCAGGCAGAGCGGCAAAGGCGTCGTCGGTGGGGGCAAAGACGGTGAATGCGCCTTCACCCGCCAGGGTTTCGGCCAGGCCAGCGGCTTCCAAAGCGGCGACCAGGGTGGTGAAACGGCCGTCTTCAACCGCAATTTCAGTGATGGAAGGTGCATCCGTCATTTCTTCATCTGCGGCAGCACTCATGCTGGAGGGTAGCAGAACACCATCAATCACGTGAATGATGCCGTTGGAAGCAGCAATGTCGGTGATGATGACTTGAACAGAATCATTCAGAATGACACTGCCATCTTCCACAGCAATGGTGATGTCTTCACCTTGTAGCGTAGTGGCGGATTCTAGTGTGACTACAGTTTCGGCGGGGACGGTGCCTTCAGCAACGTGGTAAAGCAAAATGTCGGTGAGTGCGCCTTCTGGGTCTTCCAGCAGGGTGGCAACAGTACCTTCAGGCAAGGTGGCAAAGGCATCGTCGGTGGGCGCAAAGACAGTGAATGCACCTTCACCCGCCAGGGTTTCGGCCAGGCCAGCGGCTTCTAAAGCGGCGACCAAGGTGGTGAAACGGCCGTCTTCAACCGCAATTTCGGTAATGGATGGGATTTCTTCTGCTGCGCTCATGCTGGGGGGCAGCAAGACGGCATCAATGACGTGAATGACACCATTAGATGCTTCAATGTCGGTTATGATGACCTGAACAGTGTCGTTGAGAAAGACGTTGCCATCTGCAACGGTAATGCTTACATCTTCGCTTTGCAGCGTCGTGGCAGATTCCAAAGTAACTACAGTTTCAGCCATCACTGCACCACCAACGACGTGGTAAAGCAGTACGTCGGTCAAGGCACCTTCGGGGTCTTCCAGCAGGCTGGCGACAGTTCCCTCAGGTAGTGCGGCAAAGGCATCGTCAGTGGGGGCAAATACAGTGAATTCCCCTTCACCAGCGAGTGTTTCGGCCAGACCCGCCGCTTCAAGGGCGGTGACCAGGGTGGTGAAACGGCCGTCTGTTACTGCAATGTCTACGATGGAGTTCATCTCTTCTTCTTCCATCTCTTCTTCCATTGCTTCTTCTGCTTCTTCAGTGGGGGCGGCAGTTGGCTCGATGGTAGGCTCTGGTGTTGCTTCTTCGCTGCCACCGCAGGCTGCCAGCAATAGGCCAAAAATGAGCAATAGGGCGAACATTTTTAGATTTTTCATGATTTTCTTCTACTCCATTTATATGTGGACACGTTGATTGGATTGCGTGATTGTGTCCATAAATTTGTTATTAAAAGCATCAATCTTGCACGCACAAGAATGGCTTAGATGTTTAGTGAGCCAAAGGTTTTGTCCACTATTTGCACAGAATTATAGCATGGTACCGTACTTGTGCGCGTTTTGTACTGGTTTTGTTAAGGTTTGGCTCATAAATGGAATGAAGACAGGAGGGAAGTGATGCGTGATTTGTAACGCGTACACAGCGTCTCATCACGTGTCATGCGTCACGCATCACGTTTTTTAGGAATTGCCAGCGGCAAAGAGGGCAGCGAATTTTGGAAAACGGTTGGGGTAAGAGAGGATGTCGGTGGAATCGGAGAGCTGGTCCAGGTTGCCCAGGCCGTGCGGCAAGGCACGCACCTGGGGGTCTTGAATCTGGTTGTAGAGGGCGTCGGCGTATTGTTCTGAGTGGATGACACGATACGGCCGTTCATGAAAGAACCCCACTTCGGCAGGCAGCGGCTCAGTTAGTTGCAGCTTGTTGTGCCAGCGGGCCAGGTAGAGATACGCTTCATTAAGCGCGGCTTCACGCGCCTGCCAGCTTTCTGCCTGCCAGGTGCGGTCAAACAAAGGCGTCAGATCGGCGGCGCAGTCCAGTTGGGCAAAAGCGGTGCCAAACCATTTGAAATACGGCGCATACTTTTTTCCCAGCAGAAAGGCCAGCCGCATGATGTTGCGCACCTGCCGGGCGGCAATAATGCGCGAGCCAAGATCGTCGCTCACATCGCCAGTACGGCCGACAAACACGTCTTCCTGAGCGATGCGGGTCCATTGCCCGGCCAGCAAGTACAGCCAGATGTCATGCGGGTAAAAGTGCAGCGTCTGCCGCAGCTGGGTCATTTCGCCGAGACTGTCGTGGAAGAGACGGCCGTTCCGTACCGTAGCCAGCGATTGCGAAGGCAAACATAACCAATCCACTGGCCGCAGCGGCTGCGTGATGTCCAGCGCCAGATATGCTTGGGCAAAGCGTGCCGCAGTCGTGATCTTGATCATGTGGTTCACAGGCCCAGCGTCGATAAATTCTAAATTGATGCTGCCGTCGGGGTGACGGCCGTAATGGGTGGGATAGCCGCGAAACGTTGTGGGCAAATGCTCCCGTAGCAGTTGGTCGATGGTTGGTGCCTGTTCGGCAAAGTCAGTTTTGGCCAGAAAGAGCGTGCCGCGCGGCCCCCAGTCATGATCGCGGGATTGCGGCGTGTCGAAGCCTAGCACATCGGAGCCGGCACCCAGCCGCCCGGCGGCGTAGCGCAGGTCGGGGAAATGGTGGTTTAGCAACGGCCGTACCACTTCCACAAAAAACTGTTCGCACAAATCCAGTCCCTGGATGAAGGGCAGTTCCATGATATTCGCAGGCATCTTCCTCTTAATTCTAGCCAATCCCTGCTATAATCCCAATCAGTAACTTTCGTGGAGATTCAAATGGCAGAACAATATCCTGAATATGTTTCACGGCGACTAGCCCAGGCCCGTGCTTTGCTGCAAGAAGATGATTATGGTCAGATGGATGCGGCAGCGCTTTGTTTTGAAGTGCTGGCCCACTTCCCAGAATTGAAAGAGGCAGCCGAAATGGTTTTAGAAGCGTTTAGCGATCCGTGGCTCATTCGGGACAATCGCAAAGCGATTGGTCGCCATGTGGATGAGTGGGACGACCGACCCTGGCAGCAGCGGCGGCGGCTGGCACTCTCGTTTCGCTACACCAGCCGCTGGGAGGGGCGCTACCAGCAGTATGATGAATCCATCGACAGCGATGATGTGATTCCCCAGGACGTGCGCGAGATGCTGGAGGAAGGACGTGGCCAACTGCTGCAAGATTATCTGCTGGGGCAGTCGCGGGGTAGCGAAATGGCCTGGCCTATTTTCCTGGAAGTGTTCAAGCGCACGGCCAAGCCAAAAGTGGCCATGCTGTGGGTGGGGCACCTCTACGCCGATCAGGGCTATTTTGCCGAATCTGTCGATGTGCTGGAGATGCTGCTGACCCAATTTCCGCAGTCAGAAGACGGCCGTCGCCTGTGGGCCGAAGTTCGCTGGTGGCGCGACTACCAGGATCGCATCCCTTGGATTCCGCCCCGTACGTCTACACACGGCCGTCGCTATCGCCAAATGATGGCCCAAGTCGATTCTGACTTTGCTGCCAGCCCAGACGAATACGATGCTCCTTTTGAACACATTCCCCCAAATTTGGACAAGCTGCCGGACGATTTTGAACTACCTCCTCCCGTGCAGGAGGAATTGATTGCCAGCGTAGATGAGGTGTTGGCGTCGCTGCCTGAGACTGATGGTTGGGATACGGCCGTTGACTGGAGCTACCTGGACAAGCTGGAAAACGGCGACATCGATACCAGCCAATTCCCCGAATGGGCTCAATATTTGCTGCTAGAAATCGACGACCCACAGCAAGAGCTCTTCCTCAAACGATATTTACTCAGTTACCTCTCCAACCCGCCTTTATTCGATGACAACGACGAAGACGATGACAATTTTTTTGCTAAATAATCCCTTCTTTAAACTTCCAATTTACCCACCTCAATTTTGGCTGGCGGCGGTAGCTACTGCCTTACTGATTGGCGTTTCCAAAGCCGGGTTTGGCGGGGGGCCGGGCGTGATTGCCACGCCGCTGCTTTCGCTAGTGATGCCTGTGCCAGAGGCAGCGGCGCTGCTGCTGCCCATCTTGCTGCTGGCGGACGTGTTTGTCGTGCGCCACTATTACGATCAGGTACATAAGCCCAATCTACGTGCCTTGCTGCCCGGGGCGCTGCTGGGCATTGTGCTGGGCGCACTTTTCTTCCACCAATTTAGCGACCAGGAGCGGGTGCTGAAGCTGGGGATTGGCATCATTGCCC
Organism: Promineifilaceae bacterium (SeqCode); assembly: GCA_050292445.1. GTDB lineage: Bacteria > Chloroflexota > Anaerolineae > Promineifilales > Promineifilaceae > Leptofilum. The sequence continues at coordinate 16,761 of JBNKLQ010000122.1, forward strand.
TGGCGTTTGTGCTGTACCAGGCGGTGCGCAGCCGGATATTGCAGGTGGTGGAACAGAAACGGCCGTCTCCCATCGCAGGGGTCTTCCTTGGCACCACCGCAGGCTTTGTTTCTACTCTGGCCCACGTTGGCGGCCCGCCGATGATGATCTACATGCTGCCACAAAAGCTGCCGCGTAACTTGTTTGTGGGCACAACGGCCGTTTTTTTCTTCATCGTCAATCTGGTCAAGCTAATTCCTTATGCCTGGCTGGGCTTACTGGAAATTGGCAACCTCACCGTGATGGTTCTGTTGTTACCCGTGCTGTTTATCGGTACCAGGTTAGGTGTCTGGCTAAACAAGCGGTTTAGTGAGCTTTGGTTCAACCGCGTCGTCTACGGCATCCTGCTGCTTGTTGGTGTGCAGCTCATCTTGGGCCAAAGTGTCATTAGCCTGCTTTTTGGAAAATAAGGAACAATAGGACACTGATTGACACAGATGAAGACAGATTTTTCTCTTTCTCCTCTGTGCCATCTGTGGCTAAAACCAGTATAATCCCGCCATGATTCGAGCCTTAATTTTTGATTTTGA
>JBNKLQ010000123.1:0-17023 GCA_050292445.1 Promineifilaceae bacterium (SeqCode)
GGAAAAGCAGGCTGGTTTTATGCGCTGGCTGGTGGGGGGAACGGCCGTTGCCCTTCTCACCTCCCTTGCCGCCACTGGGGCTGTTTTTGCCGCCCAACATCCAACGGAGACAAGCGGCCGTTTGTGGCATCAGCTGGGCGGGTGGGGGATTGCTTTTTTAGTTGTAGTGGTTAGCGGTTGGTTGCTAGTCAGATATTTTGCGGAGCCAGACGTGATTCGGAAGCGGTACTGGCTGGGGGGATTGACGCTGCTGCTGGTGGCGGATTTGTGGATTTTTGGCTTTAAGCTGGTGCAGGTGGGGGGAACGGCCGTTGATCCGTTGTGGACCGATGCCAAACAAATTATTGGCGAGACGGAGCTGCGGGTGCTACCTTGGGGCATCTCCATTTTTGAGCAAAATGGGGCGGCGCAGGTGGGGCTTGGCTCTGTGTTTGGCTACAATGCGCTGGAGGTGGGGGCCAACATCGCCTTTGCTTCGTCGGTGCCCGATCCGCGCTCGACGGCGTACGATATTTTGGGGGCGGGCACGGTGGTGACGACCGCGCCGCTGCAAGGGGTTGAAGCGGGGGAACGGCCGTTGCAACTGCTGGGCAACACGGATCGGGTCTGGGTGTACCAGCGAGGCCGCACCCTGCCCCTGGCGCGCCTGGTGACCCAGGCAGAAATCATTCTGGATGCGGCGGCAGCCACGGCGCGTGTGCATCAACCCGATTTTGATCCCGCAACGACGGCGATTCTGGAACAAGCGCCGGATTGTGCTTTGCCAGGAGGGGGCAGCGAAGGAACGGCCGTTATCAGCGAAAAAGCAAACGGTTTCTGGCAAATCCATACGAGCAGCCCCACGCCTGCGCTGCTGGTTTTGAGCGAGACAGCCTATCCAGGCTGGCGGGTGACTGTTGACGGGGTGGCGCAAGCGTGGCAGACGGCGTATACGGCCGTGCGTGCTACCTGCGTCCCCGCCGGAGCACACACCGTCGAATGGCACTACCAGCCGCGCAGCTACGCCATCGGGGGGATTTTGTCGCTGTTGGGGTTGATTTTGGTGGGAACGGCCGTTTTAAGGATGAATCGTGAATAATGTTGCGTCCAAACAAATTTCAAGCCAAATAATGTATAATCATGACATCAATAAGCGGTACTTGAATTCCCTCAACTATGGAAACAGACTTGCTGCCTGTAGAAAGAGTCCAATTGCGCGAGTTTTTGGTCAATCATTTTGGCCAGGATGAACTGGAGCTGCTTGCCTTTGACCTGGGTGTGGATTACGAGCTTTTTAGCTACCAAAACAAGCAAAAGCTTTCTCTAGAACTGGTGGCTTATTTTGAGCGCCGCAACCGGCTTGGCTGCCTTCTGGCCGAAGTTATCCGTCGCCGGCCGCTCAATAATCTGGCGCGTTTGCTAGAGAAAGTGCCTGCTTGCGCCCCCCATACCAAAATCCAGATTATTGCCCATGTCAGCCCAGAGGTCACCGAAGAGATTGAAGCGTTTCTGGATCATCTGGCGCAAAAGCACAACCTTAGTGGTGAAGAGGTGAGCCTGATTGCCACCGCTCAGGGCAGCTTACACCTGCTGCTCAGCCTACCCGAAGCCGCAGTGAATGCCCCGAAACAACCTAACAAACAATCCTCTGAATACAGCGTTGAAGTCACCCCTTTTACTTCACTGCCGGAGCGGAGCCAGAAAATTTGGCGCATGGTTGCCCTGGAATGGCCACCAATTGTTCTGGAAAACAAGGTGCTGCCCCGCATTTCCTGGCAAAAAGCTAGCGAAATTTTCCGGCTTAAAGAAAAAGATGAATTGCTGCGGCGGCTGGCGGCGGGGGATCGCTTTGGGGCACACGGTACGCGTGTCTCGCTAGCGGCTTTGAGCGGCTATGCTCAACTGTTGGCGCTAACGGCCGTTCCTGGTGAAAAGCAGGCTGGCTACGTGGAAAAGCTGGTGCAGGCCTCTGACGATCTGTCTGAAAGCCTCACTGTCTTGTACAGTCTCATTGGTTCAAGAGAAGAAGAGGTGGCGATTCAATCCCTGTTGCAATATCTGCTGCCTTCTGTGACGCCTATTGCCGAGCAGGCTGGCATTCAACTGGATTTAGCGCTGGCAGACGAACTGGCAGCCAGCCAGGAACGCATCCGCTGCAATCTGGTTTTGCTGACGCAATCGGTAGGAGCACTGGTACGTCATGTGGTTTTACTGTCGGGGGGAAACGGCCGTATCCAACTCTCGGCTCACTTGGACTTGGACGACAATCAGCTTATTCTCCAGGTGCAGGATGAAAGCGAATCAATCCCCGCTGAGGATGTAGACAGGATATTTGAGGCGGGGGGATCATGGTCATATTTGCAGGCACGCGATCCAGCGCTGGGGGGCGGCGGCCTGGACCTGCACCTCGTCAAATTGGTGATTGAGCAGATGGGTGGCAAGATTTGGTATGAACCAAATGAAGGGCCAGGTAATATGTTTTGTGTTTCGTTCCCGACTGTTACTTAAGTGGAGAACGGAAAGTAACTTTAGGCGGTAGCAACGAGGATCGCTGCCGTTCTCCTTATAAGTAAATCCCACTTCATTTACCCTATTGCCGGGATTTACTTAACGTGAACTGCCTTCTTGCCAGTCATGGAGGGTAGCATCGGGCGGCAGGGTGATACCGATCTGGTAGGTGAAGTCGGGCGGATAGGTCATTTGCGCGCCTTGGGCGTTTTGGTAGGTGAGGTAACCGCCGTCCGGACTCCAGATCGGATTTTGACCACCGACATAATGCTCATCTTCGCTATCTGCCGCCAATACCCACAGGCCGTGCGCTGCTGGATCCATTGAGAGCACGTCATACGCAAGCCAACGCCCATCGGGACTCCAAACGGGCGGCGAAAACCAGCTATCCTGCCCTAAAAAATTGCTATAGGGATGCAACAGTCGAGCCTGCCGCTGTGCCAAATTGAACACCCCCAGCACCACGGCGGGCGGCTCGTCAGGGGCAGTTGTGTCGGCCAGAACCATTACCCAGGCCAGTTTCTGGCTATCTGGGGACCAGGCAGGTGCGCCAATGGCGCGAAGTTCCAGCGTTTCGGGCAAGCCGTATGCATAGGGATCAAATTGTACTGTTTCGTTTGTCATGTGTAGCCAAGCCTCCTCTGTTTCTAATTCAAAAGCAAAGCTGATGCCGTTGGGGGCTGCCGCCAGCGGTGTGACGCTTTTTTGGCTTTGGGCTGGCCCCAGCAAATGAATGCTGTTGGTTTGTAAATCGAGTTGGGCCGGGAAACGGCCGTCTGCTCCCGGTTCTATTCCTAGAACAATTAAATTGGGTTGGCCGGGCCACCACTGCGGGCAGCATTCCGTCTGGCCAGGCGTGTTGGTCAGGTTGGTCGTTACTCCACCAAACAAGTTTGTTAGCCAGATGTCCCCTTCATTGACGGTGAGCAGGCGACGGCCGTTTGGTTCCAAAACGGCCGTGGGGTCATCAGACACAAGCTGCGGCTGCCAATCCGTGCCAATTTGCCACAACTGGCCTTCGCTACTGTAGACCATATTGGGAAAGGGAGGCGCGGGTGTAGGGGTATAAGGCGGATCCGGTGGCCAGGGGGTGGTGGTAAGTTCGTTGCGGGGAACGGCCGTGCGCGAGGGTCCAGGTGTTGGTGTTGGCGTAGCTGTTACCGTTGCCCTTGCTGTCGGTGAACTGGTGGGCCGGGCCACTGTGACTACTTCCCGTGGCGCTTCTCCCGCCACCTGCTCAGACAATGCCGGTTCTGGGTCTGTGGGTAGACAGGCACTCAAAACCAGCAGTGCCAGCGCTGCCAGCGGAATCAGGTATAAACGGTGCTGCTTGTCAGGATTACAAATCATCATGAATGTGTTTCTTAACGATAGTTGGTTGGAAGAGGGAGCGATGAAGTTTACAGGGTGCAGAATCAGCAAAACAGCTGTTTACATGATACTGGAGGCGCTACAGAAGCACTTAACGCTTTTCACATGGTTGCTTTTTGTTTACCCTACGTTGTAGAACGAATTGCCAATTCGTTCAGGCGATTTACCAAATCGCCCTACGGTGATTACCTGGTTTAAGTTTAGAGATTAAGCAAATCGTTCCACATTTTGCAGGAGATAAAAACGTATGAATGGAACAAAACGAGCCAACATCAAAATTGGCCAGCGGGTGGCAATTGTTTTGAAGCAAGATCAGCGCACCGGCAAATTGACCGAGGGCGTGGTGCAGACCATCTTAACCAAGTCAGCCACGCACCCCCACGGGATCAAGGTGCGCCTGGAAAGTGGTGCCGTGGGCCGTGTCAAGGAGATTTTGTCTTAACAATATCCAGGGCAAATTGGATGGCTCTGGTTTGATCATCGGTCGCCGATGCTTTTTCTAGCTTGCCGTGCCCGGCATCAAACCAGTGAATTTCTACTGATTTGCCCAACGCCTTCATTTTGGCCACAAACTGCTCCATCTGGCGCGGTGTTGTGCGCGTGTCATTGAAGCCCTGGACAATAAGCAGCGGCGCTTGAATGTTGTCGACGTAGGTGATGGGTGAGCTTTTTACGTAGTTTTGCCGCACATCGGCCAGATGCCCGGCATGCCAGATGGCAAACGCACCTTTCATGGCGTCGGCGGCGTCTTCGTAGTTGGCTACCCAGTCGGCAATCGCCACCAGGGCAATGCCACCGGCCCACAAATCTGGCCGTCGTGCCAGGCCCCACAAGGTTAAATAACCACCGTAAGAGCCGCCATTGAGGAAGATGGCGTCCGGCTGGGCAATTTGTTGATCCACCAGCCAATCGCGTGCTGCTACCATGTCCATCAACTCGTAATGGCCCAGATTGCCCCAAATTTGGCTCTTGAAGGCATCGCCAAAGCCAGTGGAACCGCGAAAATTGATGGTGCAAAAGGCAAAACCGTGATCGACCCAGGATTGGGCTGGCGGTGAAAATGTTTCGGTGATGGCATAGTGCGGCCCGCCGTGCATGTTGAGGATGGTGGGGAAGGGGCCACTGCCTTCGGGGGTTACCAGCCAGCCTTGGAATGGCGTGCCGTCGGCTGAGGTGAACGTGACTGAACGCCAGGGCTGACCAACGGGTACATTATCTGGGCCAAACAGGATCCGCTTTCTGGTGCCGGTACGGCCGTCTAATTCCACCACCTGCATCGGATTGGCCCCATTTTGCCACAGAGACACGATGGTGCCATCGGGCAGAAAATGGGGGAAGGAACCAAAAGGACCGACGGACAAATCGTAGGTGCCGCTGGGATGATCTAGGTTGGTCAGGGTGTTGCTGGCCAGATCGTAGGTGTAAAGTTGTTGTTGCGCCCAATGGGAGTGACACAGCAGCAAGGTTTTTCCGTCCGGTGACCAATCCCAGGCGAGCATGTCGCCTGCCATATCAGGGAAATCGAGGTTGGTTCGTTGACCCGTTCGAGGGTGCCAGAGAAACGGCCGTTTCTGCCCCGACTTTGAACTAACCCCTAAAATGCGCTCGTCGCCTGGTAGGGGCGAAAAGCAGGTGAACTCCACGCTGGCCTCTGCCCCATCCCACAACTCGCCGATTTCTGCGCCGGTCTCGGCGTCAAACACCACCACGCAGTAGAGGCGAGAGCCGGTACGTCGCGTGGAAAGCACTGCCGCCAGCGTGCCATCGGATGACAGCTCCGCTTGCCAAAATTCCATCTCATCCTGATAGAGTAAACGTGATGCCTCTACCTGGCCTTGGGCATCCAGGTCCAGGCTGTGCAACTGGTAACCTGCTTCTGTCACAATGGTAAGCGCCATCCGTCGCTTGTTGTCCGCAAAGCCAATGCCGCGTAAATTGTACTCTGGCAAATTGGGTGTGATGTCCTCAGGCGGGCCACCGGCACAGCTGCGGCGCACGACATGCCCTTTTTCATTCCCTTTGGTGTCTTGGAGGTAATGGAAGAAACGGCCGTCTGGTGACAGCGCCACGTTAAAGAAAGGAACCCCCCCTTCATCATTGGTTACCTGGGTGATGGCTCCCGTGGGGCGGTCAACGGCATACAATTGAAATACGTCTGTTTTATCGCTGACCAGCATGGTTTGTGCTGGCTTTTGCCTTGCCGTGCGTACCCAGGCCACGCTGGGCAAATGATACCGCTGCTTCCAAGCCGCATCTTCATTTGTCTGTACTTCTTTCACGCTTCACCACTCCTTACTTGCATTTCATTGGGGACGATTTGGTTTTTCCTTATCGTTATTCATTGTAAACGAAACTTCCAGATTTATTAGCATTTTGTCACCCTTTTACCTTGTCACCCCTCGCCCTCTCAAAATTTCTTGACGCAGCCCCTTGCCTGGGCTAGAATTGCCTGTCTGCAAAGAACTATGAATTTTTGTAGCCAAAAGAAGCAACTTTAACCAATTGAAAGGTGCTGACGACGGGTTAATACCATTATTGACCCGTTTATTTTTGTCTAAGGATTAATTGTGTTTGAGTCATTAGGAAATCGCCTGCAATCTGTGTTTGATGGCTTGCAGCGGCGGGGCAAGCTCACGGAAGCGGATGTAGATAAAGCGATGCGCGAAGTGCGCCTGGCTTTGCTGGAAGCCGATGTGAACTTCAAGGTTGTGAAGGGTTTTGTGGCCCGGGTGCGGGAACGTGCCGTTGGCCAGGAAGTAATGCGCAGCCTGACGCCCGGTCAGCAGGTGGTCAAAATTGTCCAGGAAGAGCTGGTGGCAACGTTGGGTGAACCGGGTCGCCTGAATTTGGGGATGCAATCTCCAGCGGTGATTATGCTGGTGGGGCTGCAAGGCGCTGGTAAGACCACGATGGCTGGGAAGCTGGCACTCCATTTGCGCAAACAGGGCAGACGGCCGTTGCTGGTCGGGGCTGATGTGTACCGCCCTGCGGCCATTGAGCAGCTGCAAACCCTGGGCCGCCAACTGGACATTCCTGTGTATGATGAAGGGCCAGAAGCCAATCCAGTAACCGTTTGTGCCAACGGCGTAAAAAAGGCCGTGGCTACTGGAGCCACGACAGTTATTTTAGATACAGCTGGCCGGTTGAACATCGACGAAATGATGATGGGCGAAATTAAGGCCATCAAAGAGAAAGTGAACCCGGTAGAAATGCTGCTGGTTGCTGATGCCATGACCGGGCAGGAAGCAGTGCGCGTGGCTACTGACTTTAATGATGCGGTCAACATCACCGGCCTGATAATGACCAAAATTGATGGTGATGCGCGCGGTGGTGCGGCCATTTCTATGCGTGAAGTGACTGGCGTGCCGATTAAATTCCTGGGCACGGGCGAAAAGCTTAACGCCATCGAAGAATTCCATCCAGACCGGCTCTCCAGCCGCATTTTGGGTATGGGTGATGTGCTGACGCTCATTGAGCGGGCGCAGGAAGAGATGGACCAGGAAGAAGCCGAAAAAGCGGGCAAGAAGATGCTCCAGGGCGACTTCAACTTGGAAGATTTTCTGAACCAGATGCAGCAAATTAAACGGTTGGGGCCAATTGGCCAATTGATGGAAATGATTCCTGGCATGAACAAGATGGCCAAAGATGTGGATTTAAGCAGCGCTGAAGGTGATTTGAAGCGCATTGAGGCCATTATTCGCTCCATGACGCCCCAGGAACGGCGCAATCCCAAGCTTCTCAAGGCTAGCCGCAAGCGGCGCGTGGCTGCCGGGTCTGGCACCACAGTGCAGGAAGTGAATGCTTTGCTGAAGCAGTTCCAGGAAATGAAGAAGATGATGAAGCAGCTAACGAAGGGGCGTGGCCGTGGCTTGCGTAACTTGATGAGCGGCTTTGGTCAGTAATCGGTGATCAGTATTCGGTAAACAGTAATCAGTAAAAGCCGGATGCGCCAAAATTTGTTGAATGATGTAAAATTGCTAGTTTCCAATTAAAATTTGTAATTACCTTGAAGTAAGTGGAGATAAAGATACATGCTTAAGATTCGATTGAGCCGCAGAGGCAAGAAAAGACAACCAAGCTACCGCGTGGTTGTGGCAGATATTAATTCAAAGCGAGACGGCCGTATTGTGGAACGCATCGGCCATTACAACCCGCTGGTAGAACCGTCTGAGTTTGCCATTAGGGAAGACCGCGCGTTGCACTGGCTGAGCGTTGGTGCCCAACCGACTGATGCTGTTCGTCGCCTGTTGGACAAGCAGGGCACGTTTGACCGTTTAGGCCGTTTGCACGCCGGGGAATCCCTGGAGGTGCTGGCTGCTGAGGTGACAGGCGTCGCTGTTGCTGCCCCAGAGGCTGTGGAAGAAGTTGCTGAAGCAGAAGAGACGGTTGAAGAAGAGGAAGAATCGTTTATTGAAAAAGCTGTTGACGCCGTTCAAGAAGTGGCTGCTGATGTCGCTGAAACTGTTGAAGATGCTGTTGAGGCAGTCGTTGAGGCGGTTGAAGATGTCGTCGATACCGATGAGGACGATGACGAAGCGGATGCAGAAGAAGCTGCTGATGAAGAAGATGAAACGGCCGAAGATAGCGATGAAGAAGAGGCAGACACTGAAGAAGACGAAGAAGATAAGGATTAATTGAGGGACCCATGAAAGACCTCGTCGAATATGTTGTGAAGTCTTTGGTTGAGTCACCGGACGAAGTTTCGATTGCAGAAATTGATGACGAAAACGAAACTGTCCTGGAATTAACGGTGGCTGGCTCAGATATGGGTCGCGTCATTGGCAAAAGCGGGCGCGTGATCAATGCTATCCGCACGCTGGCGCAGGTGGCCGCAGCCAAACAAGGCACGCACGTCTCTGTGGAGCTTGTGGAAACAGGCAACCGCTAATTCCCGAGCTGGTCTTGGGACTATGCTGGACCCTTATTTCCCTAATTGAGCAGGACTCTATCATAACCTCGCTACTGCGAGGTTTTTGTTGTTATCAAGATGCTGTGTAATTGGCAAAAGTTTTTGCAGAAAACCCAAGGTGATTGGACCGATTACTTTAAGTAAAAGCGGGAAAGTTTCTGTAAAATTCATCCAATATTATGAGCAAGAAGAAATCACTCGCTACGGTGGCAGATGATACCGAATTTATTGTGATTGGTGAAATCACCAAGCCGCATGGTGTACGGGGCGAAATGCGGGTGAAGCCGCATACCGATGAACCGGAGCGGTTTTCCTGGTTGGAGCAAGTGTACGTTGGCGCAACATCGCCCCGCCTGATGGCAGTGGAAAAGGCGCGGCTGCACCAGGGCGTGATCTTGCTGAAATTAACGGCTGTTAACGACCGAACTGCTGCCGATGCTTTGCGGGGCGAATGGTTGATGGTCCCAGAAGCTGACGCCCTGCCACTGGAAGAAGATGAATATTATCTGTTCCAGTTGGAAGGGTTAGCGGTGGAGACTGCTGAAGGCGAAGCGTTGGGCATCTTGACCCGCGTCATTGAGACGGGGGCCAACAATGTGTTTGTGGTGCAGGGTGATGAAGGTGAGTTGCTGCTGCCAGACATTGCTGATGTGGTACAGGAAATTGATTTTGAAAACGGCCGTATGGTCGTGACTTTGCTGACTGGCTTACGGCCGTAGCTGGTAATCCGTTATCCGTTATCGGTCATCGGTGTTGAGCTTACCGTTCACCGATTACTGTTTACGGATCACCGGAATGTTTCTCTCAATTGACAACCTCCTTGGAAAAGGTATGCTTTTCTCATGTCTGATTTGAAGTATTGGCTTGGCTTTAATTTGGTAAAAGGCATCGGCCCGGCCAAGGTGCAGGCCCTGCTAGATTATTACGGTTCGTTGGCCCATGCCTGGCAGGCCAATGAGTACGAGCTGCAAAAGATCGGGCTGGATCGTCGGGCCATTCAATCATTTTTGGAGACGCGTCAGGACGTGGATTTAGATGTGGCGTTGGCCCGTGTGGAGCAGGCTGAGGTATCCTTGCTGACCTGGGAGATGCCAGCTTACCCCACTTACCTGCGCGAAATTCCGAACCCGCCGCCGCTGCTTTATTACCAGGGCGAGCTGCGTGAGCAAGACCAATGGGCTGTGGCCGTGGTTGGTACGCGGCGGTTGACCAGCTACGGCCGTCAGATTACGCAAGATTTAGTCGCGGGGCTGGTACAGAATAACATCACCATTGTCAGTGGCTTGGCGCGGGGGATTGATGCCATTGCTCACAAAACGGCCGTTGAACTAGGTGGCCGGACGCTGGCGGTATTAGGGTCTGGCCTGGATTGCATCTATCCCGCCGAGAACCGCACGTTAGCGCAAGAAATGACGCAAGGGCAGGGGGCTATTATCAGCGAATATGGTCTGGGTGTGCAGCCAGAGGCCAAAAATTTCCCACCCCGCAATCGCATCATTAGTGGACTTTCCCTGGGTGTCATCATTATCGAGGCGGGTGAACGGAGCGGTGCCCTCATCACCACGAATTTCGCGCTGGAACAAAACCGTGAGGTCTTTGCTGTGCCGGGTAACATCAATAGCCCCGTAAGCCGTGGGCCGAATAAGCTCATCCAAGAGGGTGCCAAGCTGGTTATGCGCGTGGAGGATGTGCTGGAAGAGCTGAATTTGCACATGGTAGCGGAGCGAACGGCCGTACAGATGGTGCTTCCAGAAACAGCCGAGGAAATTGCCTTATATACGCAACTTTCCGCCCAGCCGGTGCATATCGATGAACTGAGCCGGACGACTGGCTTGCCCAGTGCTTTGGTAAGCAGCACCCTGACATTGATGGAACTCAAAGGGATGGTGCAGCAGGTGGGTGGCATGAACTATATTTTGCTCCGCGAAGATGGACCCATCTACGATACAACAACAGACAGTAAATAATGAGGATGGATTATGAAAATTATTATTTTTGCCGGTGGCTCTGGCCGCCGTTTATGGCCCCTGAGCCGCAAAGTATCTCCCAAACAGTTTGAACCCATCATTGGTGAAAAATCGACGCTTCGCCTGGCCGTAGATCGTGTGGCACCGGTGTATGGTGCAGAAAACATCTTCATTTCTACGAATGAGAATTACGTAGACATCATTCGCAAGCAACTGCCGGAGCTGCCTGCCAATAATGTCATTGGTGAGCCAGCCCGGCGGGACCTTGCTGCTGCGGTTGGGTTAGCGGTGGCTCATTTGGCACAAGCGACGCCAACTGATGTTCTGGACACGGAGCCAGTTGCCATTTTATGGGGCGATAATTATATGGACCAGGTGGATGTGTTTCGTCGCGTGCTAGACGGGGCAGAAAAGCTGATTGCCAGCCAAAAAGCCAAAATCGTTTTTATGGGGGAGACACCCCGTTTTGCCAACGATCAGCTGGGTTGGATTGGTTTAGGGGAAGCGCAGGGTTCGATAAACGGCCGTGCTTATTACGGCTTTAAATCATTGCGCTACCGGCCGCCTTTAGCCGAGTGCCAGCGGATGTTTGCCGAAAATACACATGTGTGGAATACTGGCTACTTTGTGACCACAATCGGTTTTGTGCGCAAACAATACCAACAGCTGCAACCCAACATGTGGGCTGGTCTTAAAGAAATTGAACAGACGATTGGGCGGCCAAATTACCAGGAGACCTTGCACCGCGTCTACCCAAATTTGGATGTCATCAGTTTTGATGACGCCATTTTGCACGACGTTGCACCGGACGATGCGCTGGTGTTGCATGGAGAAATGGGTTGGAGTGATCCGGGCACATTATATGCGCTCAAAGAGGCGATCAATCCTGACCTGAACGCCAATGTAACCAAAGGCAAAGTTGTCACAGAACAGTCTGCAGATTGCCTGGTTTACAATTACGAGGCAGACAAGCTGGTAACGGTTATTGGCCTTGAAGGAATGATTGTGGTAAACACGGAAGACGCTATTCTGGTTGTACACAAGGACAATATTCCTTTGGTTAAGAAAGTGGTTAACGACCTGGAAGGCACTGATTTAGAAGCTTATAGTTAATTCTCGTAAGAGCGGAAGCACTGTTTTCTCGCTTTTACCTGAATCTCGTTTTGCTAAATAGGAAACGTAAAACGGGCAGATTTAGCTGCGTTTTACGTTTTCTGTTTTATAGAAAGAAATTTTTATGAGTAATGAAGAGAAATTGATCGGATATTGTTTTAAATGCCGTGAAAAGCATGAAATTTTAGAGCCAAAGGCAGAGTGGGCCGCCAATGGATCGCCGGGGACGCGGGGAACCTGCGCCAACTGTAGCGGAACCATTTACAAAGCTGGACGCACGCCGGCCCACGAAAATTTGCCCAAGCCCGAAATCAAGGCAACGCGTAAAAGCACCAAGAAAAAGAAGTCTGCCAAGAAAAAATCATCGCGGAGAAAAAGCAAAACACGGCGTACCGGTAAGCTGGTCGTGGTGGAATCTCCAGCCAAGGCCAAGACAATTGGCCGCTATTTGGGCAAAGGATACAACGTTAAGTCCAGCGTGGGACACGTACGTGATTTGTTGAAATCGCGCTTGAGTGTGGACGTTGAGAATGATTTTGATCCAGAGTACCGCGTACCAAATGAGAAGCGGGAATTGGTGAAGGAACTGAAAGCGGCCGCTGCCAAAGCCAAAGAGATCTATTTGGCTACTGACCCGGATCGTGAGGGTGAAGCCATTGCCTGGCACGTGCTGGAATCGGCGGAGATGGACCCGGAAATTACGCAGCGGGTTGTGTTCCACGAGATTACCAAGCCAGCGATTGAGAAGGCGTTTTTGGAGCCGCGCGGCATCGATATGGATCGGGTGAATGCGCAGCAGGCCCGCCGCATATTGGATCGACTAGTGGGATACAAGTTGAGTCCGTTGCTCTGGCGCAAGGTGCGCGGCCGTTTATCGGCGGGGCGGGTGCAGTCTGTGGCGGTGCGGCTGGTGGTTGAGCGTGAGCGCGAGATTAATGAGTTTGTCACGGAAGAGTATTGGACATTGGGTGCTGAGTTGAGTCGAGAGCAGCACCGGGATGAAAAGGAACGGCCGTTTTTCCAGGCACGTCTCCACAAATTAAACGGGGAAGACCCCGTCTTGCAAAGCGAAGCAGATGTGAAGCCTCATCTGGACGCGCTGGAAAAGGGCGTTTGGGAAATTGGCGAGGTGCGCATTGGCAAACGGACCCGTCGGCCAGCCGCACCGTTCACTACCAGCACCATGCAGCAAGAAGCATCGCGGCGGCTTGGCTTTAACACAAGCAAGACGATGCGTATTGCCCAGCAGCTATATGAAGGCATCGACCTTGGCGGAGAGGAAGGCGCTATCGGGTTAATTACCTACATGCGTACTGATAGCGTTTCTGTGAGCAAAGATGCCGAAACCGAGGCAAGAAGCTACGTTGGCAAGCGGTTTGGCGCTTCTTACGTGCCGATAAAACCGCCGCAGTACAAAACAAAGTCCAAGACAGCGCAAGAAGCGCACGAGGCGGTTCGGCCTACGTCTGTGCAGCGCGTCCCCAAGCAGATTAAAGAGCATCTATCGCGGGATCAAAACCGCCTGTACAAACTAATTTGGGATCGCTTTGTGGCCAGCCAGATGGCGCCCGCTCGGTACGATACGGTATCGGTGGATATTTTTGCGGGTGATGAGAAGGTGGCTTTGGCGAAACGGCCGTATCTCTTCCGGGCCACCGGGTCTGTGATGACTTTTGCTGGTTTCCTGGCGCTTTATGAAGAAAGTCGCCCCGAAGACCGGCCCGACGATGACCAAAATCAGGTGCCGTCTGACTTAAAAGAAGGGGAGATACTAGACCTGCTACGCCTGCTGCCAGAACAGCATTTTACCCAGCCGCCGCCACGCTACAGTGAGGCAACGCTGGTAAAAGGGATGGAAGAGCACGGTATTGGCCGCCCCAGTACCTATGCTTCCATTATCTCCACGATTCAAAACCGGGGGTATGTGGACCGCGTGGACAGACGGCTCCAGCCTACCGAGACGGGGCAGGTGGTGAATGATCTGCTAGTGGAATATTTCCCCAACATTTTATCTGTCGATTTTACGGCGCGGCTGGAGGATGAGCTAGATAAAATTGCTGAGGGTGAGCCGTGGGTGCCGGTCATTGGCAGCTTCTACGGGCAGTTTTCCGAGAATCTGCAAGTGGCTGATGAGTCAATTCCTAAACTGGATCTAAAGGCCGAGGTGGAGCCGGTAGGGCGGGAATGTCCACTGTGTGGCAATGATTTGGTGTATCGGGAAGGGCGATACGGCCGTTTCATCGGCTGTAGCAACTTCCCCAAATGCCGCCACACGGAGCAATTGCTCAACAAGATTGGTGTTACTTGCCCCAACGGTGGTGAAATGGTGGAGCGTCGCACCCGGCGCGGTCGCGTCTTCTACGGCTGTTCCCGTTACCCGGACTGCGAATTTAGCAGCTGGAAAAAGCCGGTGCCTGACCCCAACAATAGTTGTCATGGCCTGCTAGTTCAACTCAACGAAAACGAAACGGATTGTGTAGCCTGTGGCCTCAAAGAGCTGGTTAAAGACAAAGAAGTGGTTGCCGATTAATCCGTGCCACGCCTGCGTAAGCTAAAATAATAAATGCGACCTTCAATTTCCCCGGAAACTCTCAGATGTGCAAAACATCTGGGAAACAGTTTCCGGGGAAATTTTGTCTTAACCAGACTGCTTTCATGTCCGTGAAGCGGTTTGTGAGAAAATTCAATTACCTTGGGATGCGTCTATTTGTGTTGCATTGACGTTGCCTATTCGTAGCGGAATTAGTACCTCTTAATAGGGACATTTAACCCAGAAATTGCTAGAATATTGGCGTGATTTCTTTATGGAGCCTGTTACCTAAAAATTCTCGAATGAGTCCCTGTATTGCATAATGTAAAGGAAAATATAATGAACCTTCGCCTCGCTTCAATCCTGTCATTTTTTGCCCTGGCACTCACATTGATTGTGGGTCTGGGCGTGGACACCCGCCAATCCGTGGCGGCCCCCGTCGGGACACCCGATCAATTTACCTATTTGCCCCTTGTGGTCAGGCCGCCTGAAGTGCTCATCACCAGTCTGGAGATCAGTCAATCGATTCAGGATGTGAATAACACTGTGCCTCTGGTGGCAAACCGTCCGACTGTTGTGCGCGTTTATACCACGGTAGACGGTGCTACCAGTATGCCTAACACAACCATTACCCTTACGGCAACCCGTAATGGTGTGGCCTTGCCACCTGTCGTCTCTAGTGCCCAGACAGCTTTGGATGCACCCAGCCGAAGCAACCTGAACAGCACTTTTAACATTACCTTGCCTACCAGTTGGCTCTCTGGCACGGTGCAAATCACCGCCAAGGTTACTGGTCAATCACGCGGTAGCTATGCACAAACGGTTACGTTCAATACCGTGCCTACTTTAAATGTTGTTTTAGTTCCTATCAAATATACACATAGCCCGACAGGTGCTACATTTGCTGGACCAACGACTAATCATATTAGCGATTGGATGATGCGAGCTTACCCATTGAGTAATATGAACGTCTCTACTCACAGTTCGTATTCTTTCACAGGCAATTTGCAAACAAGCAGCTCGTGGGAAAGCTTACTGAACCAAATGTCGGCCCTGAAATTTAATGATGGTGTCGCTGACTCAACCGTTTATTATGCCTATATTGATTTTGACTGCGGCTGGTTTAACTGTAGCACAGGCGGTATTGCAGGTATCGGTTGGATAGGTTACCGGGAATCTGTTGGACTTGATTTTGGAGCGGTTGATGGGACAGGTGAACTGGCGGGGCATGAAATTGGGCATAATTTTGGCCGCTACCATGCGCCTTGTGGTGTGACTGGTGATGCCAATTATCCCTACGCTGGGGCCTCAATTGGAGAATATGGGCTGGATGGCATTGGCGGTACGCTAGAATTGCTTAGCCCTAGCGGTTACGTAGACATGATGAGTTATTGTGACCCAGTTTGGGTGTCTGACTACACTTACAAGGCACTGTACACTGACCAGGTGAACAATGGTGCATTTGTTTGGGCACCACAGGAAGAAAGCTTGTTGATTAGCGGTTCTGTAGCCGATGATGGTGCTGTGTCGCTTAATCCCGTTTATATGCTGCCGCAAACGGCCGTATCTCCCCAAAATGGTTCCTATCAGGTCGAATTGCTGGACGCAGCAGGCAACGTCATTCGTACACATCCAGTCGATTTGATGGTGGCAGAAGAAGAAGGCATCTCTGTGCGCGCCATTCGCGGCGCGGTGCCTGCCCCGGATGTGCCGGTAGCCGAACTGCGCATAGTGGAAGTGGCCTCAGGAACGGCCGTCGCCAATCGAACCCTCTCGACTGCCAGCATGGCTGCCAATGCCACTTTAAACCAACGCAGCGAGACGGCTACCGTCAGCTGGGGTATTGCTGACGTGCCCGCCAACGTGCGCTACACGGCGAATGATGGTCAAACCTGGACAACGGTTGGATTGAACGTGTTGGGTGGCTCTTTGGACGTGGATTTAAGCAGCTTGCCAGGTGGGGGAAACGGCCGTTTCCAAATTATCCTGGCCGATCAGGGCACGCCGACTCGCTTTGAGGTTGACCTGGCCACACCGCTGGCCGACAAGCAGCCCACCGCCTGGATCACCGGCCCAGAGATTGTATCTGCTGGCGCGCCCGCAGCGCTGTACGCCTTTGGCTCCGATGCCGAAGACGGGGCTTTGAGCGATTTTGCCTGGTCTGTGAATGGTGAAGAAGTTGCGGCTGACTCGGCGCTCTTCCTGCACGATCTGGCACCGGGTGAACATGTGATTACTTTACGGGCGACGACGAGCAGTGGGCAAACGGCCGTTGCTAGCACCGTTATAACCGTGACACCGTAATGTTCTAGGACTGGCAGTCCTGCCTTTTAAGGGTTTGGAAAGATTTTCATTAAGGACTGCCAGTCCTATGTTGAAATTCCCCAGCCACCGCCCCCCGGCGTTTCAATTTGCAAAATATCGTTTGCCTCAAGCTGGCGGGTGAATTTACCCGAAAGTTCGGTGGTGGTTTCCCCTTGAATGAGACTGTTGCGGCCAGGACGGCCGTCTTGTCCCCCTTGTAGCCCATAGGCCCCGCGCTTGCGCCGTTCGCTAGTAACTGTCACCGTGACGGGTGTCAGGAAGCGGATGCTGCGGATGAGGCCATTACCGCCGCGCTGCTGCCCTGCGCCGCCAGAATTGGGA
>JBNKLQ010000124.1:0-16855 GCA_050292445.1 Promineifilaceae bacterium (SeqCode)
ACACGTGGTTTACCATCACCTTTCAGAACCTCACTCATGGGGGGTGTATGCTGCACAGGTAACTTGTATCGGCTTACAGCCTACTGAAGCAAACATCTTTTGACGGATAGCTATTTCGCAAATTGCTTCAATTTAATTGTTTCGCCTCAGCACCATTGTCCGACAAAACTTCTTTGACGAAACACTAGCTTTAAGCGTATTCGCTTTTTCATACCGATACACATATATTTGAAGAGGAAGTTGACTTAGCAACTCAATCAAAATACAAAAGATTATAAATAAGGAGAATTTTACATGCCTGTAAGAAATGCAAATGCAACCTGGGAAGGTAATTTAAAGGACGGCAAGGGATCGATGGCATTGGGAAGCGGCCGTTACGAAGGACCCTTCACCCACGCCTCCCGTTTTGCCGAAGGCGACGGCACCAACCCCGAGGAATTGATCGGCGCTGCTCACGCTGGCTGCTACTCCATGTTCCTCTCTGCCCTCCTTTCCGGCGATGACCACGTGCCCAACCGCGTCCACACCACGGCCAAAGTTCATATTGGCCAGGTAGACGGCGCGCCCACCATTCACACCATCGAGCTTAACTGTGAAGCCGATGTGCCCGGCATTGATGACGCCACCTTCCAGGATTATGCTCAAAAGGCCAAAGCAGGCTGCCCTGTGTCCAAGGCGCTGGCCAGCGTGAACAACATACAGCTCACCGCCACACTCAAAAGCTAAATAACGTCTAGGGGACAGTCACTCAAGCAGATGGCTGCCTCCTTCAAAAATGAATCTTCCGCAGGTTTGTTCTCAGCTACTGCTTGCAGATGGAACCTGCGGGAGGTAAGGAAATCTGTTTGAATTAGGGTCAACCGTGGACACAAGAAATGTTCAAGAAGCCAGTTTAAATGCCCTGAGAAAAGCAATTGAAGCTTATTGCCCTATTTCCAATGAGACCTGGGAAAGATTCTCGCAAATTTGCGACCTCATTCAACTCAAAAAAGGCCAATTATTCATAAGGGCTGGTCAAACTCCACGCGCTATTGGTTTTGTTTATTCTGGGCTGCTTAGAGCTTTCACCACAGATCTTAATGGGAATGAGTATAACAATAATTTTTTTTCGGAAAGCAGCTTTCCGGCTGCCATCGTTGCTTTACTCACTGCTTCCCCTTCGACTTTTTCCATTGAAGCATTAGAAGAATCGTGCTTGATCCAAATCAATTTCAGAGCATATCGTCACTTGCTAAACACCTGTGATGATCTTAAATGGTTTCAAATTTTATATCTTGAAAAAAATTGGGTTATCGAGAAAAATAAACGTGAAGTTGCCTTGGTGCAAGAAGACGCAACGGAACGTTACCTGTATTTTAGAGAAAATTTTGGGCCATTAGAAAGCCGAATCCCCCAATATCATATCGCCTCTCATCTTGGTATTACCCCGACTCACCTGAGCCGCATTCGTAAAGCTTTGAACAATTCTCAAAAAGCTTGACCAAAATTAACATATGTAAATGATTGCATGGGTGTTCAAGTCTACAATTGGACTATGAACAACTTATTCCTTCCTATACTCGCTTTTGCCGCTGGTGTAGTCATTGCCATACAGGCTAGCATGAATGCTCAATTAGGCGCGCTCACTAAAAACTCTGTGTTTGCCACGACCGTTGCTTTTTTAAGCAGTTTTATCTTTACATTGATTGTCCTGGTTCTCGTCACGAAAAAGTTACCCAACAGCGAAACTATCAAGGCCGTTCCACATTATTTGTGGTTTTCTGGAGGTTTGTTAAGCACTTTTGGAATTGGAGCCTTTTATTGGTTAATCCCTAAAATGGGCGTTGGGCCAATGGTTTCTTATGCGCTATCGGGTCAGTTGATTTTAGCTATGATAGCCAGTCATTTTGGCTGGTTCCAGCTTCCAATCATACCTATCTCAACCTCTAAAGTTGTCGGCGCACTGCTGCTAATTTTGGGGATCATCTTAACCAACAAAGGATAAGCAATGCATCAGGAACAGCTGTGGAAAGCAAATATTCACAATCTCACCAACTTTTGGAAAATAATGGGCTTCGAAAAACAAATATTGAATGAGGATATGGTTTTATTCAATTCTGTGGATTGGCCTCACAGGGTGTGGTTGGCGTGGGATTGCCATCCAACATCTGATGTTATTGAGGCTTTGCTGGCCAAAACCAGTCAGATTTCGCCGGCAATTGTCCCTGTTTGGCATGAAACAGATGTCCAGTTGACGAATGCACTCCTCAAAAATGAATTTGAGGCATCGTTCAAACAAACTGCGATGGCTTTACTGCTAACAAATGAATTTAAGCATACGCCCACATCTCTACACTTTGTAGAAGTTGTCACCAGTGAGGAGGCAGTGAGTTGGACATCTGTCGCTGCTCAATCGTTTGGATACCATATCCCTGCTTCTTCGATCCAGAAAATTATTGGGTTGCCAAACCTCAAACTCATCCTTGCCTTTAGGGAGGGTGTTCCTGTGGCCACGGGGCTTTTATTCGAAAATAGTGGTGTCATCGGCATACATATGGTGGGTGTGCTTCCTTCTCACAGGCGTTTAGGCATTGCCAGGGAACTCATGTATTATTTGATTAAGTGTGCTCAGAAATCTGAAGCGACCCATGCGACACTACAGGCATCAGGTATGGGTGAGCCACTGTATGAAGCGTTAGGGTTTGAAAAACAGTTTGTCATTACAAGCTACGTCAAGAATAATTAACTATGAAAATATGTTTAGCTCAAATACAAGCTGTCACGGGCGATATTGAGCAGAATATTGCCAGGCATAAGCTGTTTGTGGAAACGGCCGTTTCCCACCACACTCATATCCTCATCTTCCCCGAACTCTCCCTGACCAATTACGAACCCACCCTCGCCCAGGCATTAGCCCTCCAGCCAGATGATCCCCGACTAGACACTTTCCAAACGCTGGCCGATGCTGGACAAATCATTATTGGCGTAGGGATGCCCACCCAAAACCAGCCGCGCCCCTGCATTAGCCTGGTCGTGTTCCGCCCCAACCAGCCCCAGACCATCTACAGCAAACAATACCTTATCCCAGATGAAGAACCGTTTTTTGTACCAGGGCCAGCGTCAACTGGCTTAATGGGCACTGACCCAAATATTGCCTTGGCCATCTGTTACGAGCTATCTGTTCCCCAACATGCGGCAGATGCGTTTAAAAATAACGCTAAAATTTATGCTGCCAGTGTGGCCAAAACTGAAAAAGGTGTTGAGAACGCACACAAACGGCTCTCCGCGATTGCCAGTCAGTACGGCATGACGGTATTTATGTCCAATTGCGTCGGTGTGGCCGATGGCACTGAATGCGCGGGGCAAAGCGCGGTGTGGAATCACGAAGGCTTGTTACTTGGACAACTGGACAGCAAAAACGAAGGCTTCCTCCTTTTTGATACGGTGACACAGGAACTCATCAAAGAGCTAGCTTAACTCTTCTGAGCAGAAACGATGTGAGCCGGAGCGTTGAACTGAACGGTGCCGTCCGGGTTGCAGAACGGCCGTAATTCCACCTCAGCCTCTCGCAGCAACAATTCAAACTGAGCATCATCAATCACGTCGGCCAATGTCCAGCCGCGAATGTCGGTAAACATCCAGTCGGCAATGGAAGGAAAGCGTGCGTAGCCCGGCTGGGTTTCCACCTGCAAATCTGCCAGCGGCAAATCATCAAACAACGCTGCCAGCTCCGTTTGATCGCCCAGCACGTAAGGAGAGCGCAGTCCTTCGGCAACGTCGTTACCAAACAAACGTGCCAACATAGCCACCACGACGGCATACCCCGGTGTATTTTCCAGGCTGTCCCACACGGCTACGGCAAGACGGCCGTTTCGCTTCAACACCCGCACCATTTCTGCCAACGCTTGCTGCCGGTCGGCAAAAAACATCAGGCCAAACTGGCTGACGACGGCATCAAATGACGCATCTTCAAATGGCAGCGCCTCCGCCTGGCCATGCCGCCATTCCACTTCAGAGGTTTTCTTTTGGGCCACGGACAACATTCCTTCGTTGATATCCAATCCCACAACACGGCCGTTTGGTGCAACAAGAGGAACGGCCGTACGGGCCACAATCCCCGTGCCGCAGGCCACATCCAGCACCTGCTGTCCCTGCCCCACCTGGGCGGCCTGCAAAACAGGCTCACCCCACTGGGCAAATAGAGCTGGCAGGAAAAACTGTTCGTAAATCTCTGCCGCGCTTTGTTGTACCTGACCTTGTTGAATGGCATCCATTGGTTCACTCCTTCGGTTTTTTCACCGCGAAGGACACAAAGAGCGCAAAGATTGTTTTCTTCCTTTGCGTTCCTTCGACAAGCTCAATATGTTGAGCAGCTCAGGACAAGCCCTGACGAGCTTTGCGGTTCAAATTCTGATCAACAACACGGTGATCATTGTAAAAGCGTGAAAGGAGGTGTCTAGTTCAACAATCGAACTACCCAGTAGCGGGTATTGCCGAGAATTCCCCGGAAACTTTCAGTAGGGCGAAGGATCGGAATGCAGTTTCCGGGGAAATTTAGAGGGTTAAGCTTGAATGGCAAGAGTGGCTAATTTTTCGTAATAGGGCTGGCATTCAGCGAGTAACGGCCGTAACTTCTCAGGAAATGGCTCCGTTTTAGGGCGGTATTGCTGGAATCCCGTCGAGCGATGCACGGCATGATACCAATATTTGGCCCAGGAGCCATCCTCTGGGCGCGCCCCAGCTTCCCAACTGAGCATCGCTTTGTCAAAGGGGATGCCAATTTGCTCACAGAGTTTAGTCAACACGCCACGCGGATTCAGCAGCGTCTGTTTGGAATCCAGCACTGGTGGCGTTTGGCCGATGCTCTGCAAATAATCGAGCAGTTCCAGATGCAGCGCGTAGCCCACATCGTGCAGCCCAGGCTGGGCCACCTGCTTGGCATAAGACGGCAGCATGTCGAACGGGTCGCGGGTGAGGATGACGTTCACCGTCTGGCGCATAAAGTCCCAATCGAGATCGTTCAGGTGATGGGTCATGTGTTTGAAGAAGAGCACCGACTTACCGTGATCACCCAAAACGAGCTCCTGCACCACTTTCTCACCATCATTCTCCATCGTGGCAATCACTTCTTCCGCGCCGGGATGGTATTCGCGGGCAGGCGTTTTAGAGAGGTAATGGGCGTAGAGGGGTTCGTCGAAAACGGCCGTATCCTGCCTTTGCGCAAAACTATACATCAATGCCGTCGAGATATTCCTTGGCCCACTCCAGAGGCAAATGCGTGTTGTTTGGGTCATAGTGTCCTCCGTTTTAGTAATCAGGTTTCAGCAAGCCAGTAACCAGTCAACTGAAAACTGACTCACTGATAACTGAATACTGACCTACTGTTTACTGGCAGTTACTGCTTCCCGCACCAATCCCTCATAAAGGTTCTGCAAACGGTGGGTCATCTGGCCATACTCACCTTTGCCGATGGTACGGCCGTCTACCTTCGTCACCGGGGTCAGGCCACCAAACGTGCCGGTCACAAACGCCTCGTCCGCACCGTACACGTCGAACAGCGAGAAATTTTTCTGGTAGCAAGGGATGCCGTTGCGCTGGCACGCTTCGATCACTTTGCCGCGCGTGATGCCGTTCATGCAGTACTGCCCGGTGGAGGTCCACACCTCGCCGTCTTTGATCATAAAAAAGTTAGTAGCGTTGCAGGTAGCCACAAAACCGTGGATATCCAGCATCAGCGCCTCGTCTGCGCCAGCTTCTAGCGCCTGCACCAGGGCCATCACCTCGTGCAGCTTGCTATGGCAGTTCAGGCGCGGGTCTAAATAGTCGGGCGAGCCGCGCCGGATGCTGCTGGTGAACAGCGTCACGCCCCGCTCGCGACTGGCGGGATCAGCCAGCTTGTGCTCGGCAATAATCACCAAATTCGGCCCGCTGATCGTCAGGCGGGGGTCTTGGGAGGGCGTCTTTTTGATACCGCGCGTCAACATGAAGCGCACGTGGACATTGTCGTGCATCTCGTTGGCGTTAATTGTTTGCCAGAGAACGTCGGTCAGCTCCTCGCGGCTCATACCTACGTCCATGCCAATGGTAGCCGCGCCTTGCCACAGCCGGTCCAGATGCTCATCCAAAAAGACCAGCACCCCCTCATGCAGGCGCAGCGCTTCCCAAATACCATCGCCTACCAGATAACCGCTGTCAAAAACAGAAATCTTAGCTTCGTTTCGAGGAAACAGTTCGCCGTTAATATAGATCAGTACATTTTCATTCCGCTCGTCGGGCACGGCGTTATGGGTTCCATGAGTCATAATTTCTCCTGTCGTTGAAAACCTCCCGCAGGTTTACGCTGAAACGATGGTCGTTTAAGGAACCTGCGGGAGGTTGGTTGCTAAACGGCCGTTTTCACTTCTTGCGCCACAAATTTATTGTAAGCTGCCAATATTCGCTGGCAAATCGGTCCGGGACGGCCGTTCCCCACCACTTTGTCCCCAATTTGCACCACCGGCAACAGCGCCCGCGACGAGCCGCTCAGGGCCGCCTCATTCAGTTGCGGAATCTGAGCCACTTTGATTGGTTCCAGGCTGACTGGAATCTCCAACTCCGCCGCCAAATCGAGAATGATTTTGCGCGTGATGCCCGCCAGCACCCCCGTGCCTGCCGTGTGGAACACACCGTTGAGCACACCGTAAAAGTTCGTGCCAGTCCCTTCCAAAATCTCGCCCTGCGCGCCCAATAACAGATATTCGTAGATCTCGCCACCTACCTTGTAGGCGCGGCGCTTTTGGGCAAAATCGGCCGTCTTGGCCAATGGATTTTCTCGTGCCAGATCGGGGGCAAAATCGACTCGCACGCCGGTCTGGTAAAGTTCGGGCGGCGGCGGAGTGAACGGCATCAGCCCAATCAGCAGTCGGCTATTTGTGCCCAGAAAGGTTGGCGAGTCTGCCAGAAAATCAAACCGCACCCGCGCTTCCGGCAGCGGATATTGGCTGCATGCTTCGTGCAATCCCTGGCGCAGCCGCGCCTCGTCCAGTACATCAGACCAACCCAGCAGGGCCATCGATTGGCGAGTGCGCTGGATGTGGTGTTCCAAATAAAGAAACTTGTTATGGTCAAAGGTGCGCAAGGCAGAATAAACGCCCAACGCCAGGCCATCGTACAGCTGGTCAAAACCCGTGACATGCTCAGGGATGGATAACGGCCGTATCCCATCTTGCTCCACAGCAAAAAGTTGAACCATCGTCATACCGCTAATTGTAGCAGCAGCACAGCTTTTGACTATGTTTGTTATGCGAAGAATCAATTGATGAAACTGTTAACTGGGTTACGGCCGTATTCGTCGGATCGATTTAGGATCGTTATACCGGTAGACTAAGGTACTGATCGCTCAAACTAGCCGATCAAAACTGAACAACTATGTTATTATTTCGCTTAACTAGTGCTGACCTGAACCTTTCATTTGCATTTTGCTGGCTTGTGAGCAGCAACATTTTCCTGGCGGCATCTCCTTAGGTCATCCAATTGAGCGGACCATGTATAAATCAATTAAAACCACATATGGAGGGTATTAAATGACTGAACAAACGCAAGTTACCAACAGCCCAGTAGCGCCCGGTGGTGGCGGCAACCGAATGCTTATCATTGGCGGCATTGCGGCATTGGCTGTTGTAGCCATTGCTGTCATTGGCGCAATTTTCTTGCTTCCCAAGTTATTTGGAGCAGATAAAAATGCAATTGCCAACGTCATGCCACCAGATACAGGCATGCTAGTAGAGTTAAATGCGCTGAACCTGGCCAATGAAGATGCTAGCCGGGTCGCTCGCGCCTTTGAAGATGTATTAGACGAAAGCGATGTAGATTTTGACGCCGACAACCCAACCAGCTTGCTGGAACAAATAGACGAAGACCTTGATGAAGCCAGTGGTCTCACGATTGAGGAAGATGTCTTGCCCTGGATCGGCTCCAATATGGGCATTGGCCTCTTAGAGTTGGATATTGAAGCCATGGATCAAGGCGAAGTGCCCCAGCTTGTTTTTGCCTCCACCATTCGCGACACGGCATTGGCCGATAAATTCATCGAAGATTTGATTGATGCCATTGAGGACGAATCGGACAATAGAGTAGACGAAGTTGAATATGGTGGCGCACTTGTATTTGAGATAGACAGCGATTTTGAAGATGAACGACTAGCATTCGGCCGTTCCGATGAGGTTTTCTTCCTTGCTGCCAATATTGATGTCCTAGAAGAGGCAATTGATGCACAACAAGGTGAAAATCTGGGCGACGTGGCTGAATATCAAAGCACCATTGCCGACCTGCCAGGCGACCGCGCCCTCACCGTTTACATCAGTGGTGAAAGCGTGGAAGACGCAGCTAAAGCTGCCGAAGATAGTGGTGACGTTGAAGGGTTTGATTCTGACATAATCAAAGACCTGGGCCTAAACGGCGTTGGCATGTCAGCGATGGTTACCCCAGAAGGCATCCGGCTTGATTTTGTAGGAAACTATGAAAGCCTCACGGAAGAACAACAAACTATGATGGAGGCACAGACAGACAAGATTGCCACGGCCGAATTTCTCCCTGAATCCACCTATGTCTTTATTGCTGGGCAACGCTTAGACCTTGTCTGGCAAAGCGCAATAGACGCTTTGGATCAGACAGGTGTTAGTGAAGACGATTTGGATGAAGCGATGGACATGTTTGATGATATGTTTGGCTTCAACCCCAGTGATGACCTATTCCCTATACTTGATGGCGAATACAGTGTAGCCATTATTGACAGCGATGAAGGCTTAATCGCTAATGAATTAGAGGCAGACCTGGGCGCAGTTGCTATGATGGGCAGCAGCAGCGGTGAAGAATTAGCTGACCTGGTCGAAGATTTCACCGATGGTCTAGAAGACCAAGAGCTAAATGTGGACGACTCTGCCAATGATGATGTAACCGTTTATGAGGTGGAAGACCCCAGTGGCGAAATGGTTGGTGCTTATGGAGTAAGTGAAGAATATCTCATCTTCTCTACCAGTAGTGAAAGCATAGAATCACTCTTTGCCGGGGAATCCAATCTGGCAGACAGCGATAAATACCAAAACGTGTGGGATGCATTCTCGCGTGGCACCGTTCCCGTCATGTATATTGATTTGGATGGCCTGTTGGCTTCAATTGAAGATGTTGATCCCTCCATTGAAGATGTTACCGATGTGAATCCGGTTTATGCTTTCGCCATGGGAACAAATTCCGATGACACCACCACCCAAACAATTATGATTTTCTTTGTTGCTGGCGAATAATTAACAATTAAAGAGACATTTAGTTAATGCGAAAAAGAGGCTTGCATGATGCAAGCCTCTTTCTTTATTATTGCAGAGTCAGTCATTTAAAAATCCACTCATCCGGGTACGCTTTTGTAAGAAAGTTTGAAACATCCATTCTGTACCTTTTCAGATGGTGGTAAATTGTTTGTTTTTGCGGAAATCCCACTTTGAAAGCCTGAACAAATCACCCCCTTCTGGTTCCGCAAAATCAGGTTTTTAATTGACCTGATTGCCAGATTCCAATACCACCGGCTTTCAGGGATCCCCCACTTAGCGTGCCTTTGGCACATCAACACGGAGGAAACATTGAGAAGGTATAAGCAAATATTATTTATTCTGGCCGCTGTGTTTATCTTTTTAATAGGCACGGCCGTGCCCTCACGAGCAATCGCCACTGATTTGCTCATCACCGGTGTCGTAGACGGTCCCCTTACCGGTGGTATTCCAAAAGCAGTAGAACTCTATGTAGTCAATGATATTCCCGATTTAAGTATTTATGGGATTGGTGCGGCCAATAATGGCGGCGGCACTGATGGCGAAGAGTTTTCCTTCCCGGCTGACGCAGCCACGGCGGGGCAATTCATCTATGTAGCCACTGAATCAATTGAGTTTACTAACTTCTTTGGTTTTGCCCCAGATTACACAAATGGTACGGCCGTTTCCATCAACGGTGACGACGCCATCGAACTGTTCCAAAATGGCGCAGTCATTGACACATTTGGTGACATCAATGTAGATGGTACAGGTCAGCCTTGGGAATATCTCGATGGCTGGGCCTACCGCGTTTCCAGCACGGAAGCCGATGGGACAATCTTCAACATTGCCAATTGGACGTTCAGCGGTATCAATGCCCTGGACGGCGAAACTAGTAACGCTACTGCGGCCGTTCCTTTCCCCAACGGCACCTTTGTACCCTTGGCTGGGGATGCGGCTCCTGGTGTAGCCAGCACCGATCCCGCCAATGGGGCAGCAGGTGTAGCCATTGATGCCAACGTCACCATCAACTTTAGCGAGGATGTGACAGTAGCCGGCAGCTGGTTTGATATTAATTGTACAGCGAGTGGGGCGCATACGGCCGTAGCCAGCGGCGGACCCGCCAGCTACACCCTCGACCCCGACACAGACTTCGACAATGGCGAAAACTGTACCGTCACCGTGTTTGCCGCCCAGGTAACCGATAACGACACAGAAGACCCGCCGGATGCCATGTCCAACGATGTTAGCTTCAGCTTTGACACCGTCAGCCTCAACATCACCAGCGTCGTCATCAACGAGTTCCTTGCCGATCCCGCCACTGACCTCACGGGCGACGCCAACGGCGATGGCACCCGCGACAGCAGCGACGACGAATTTGTCGAAATTGTTAACATCAGTGGTGCAGACCTTGATGTTAGCGGCTGGTCCATCAGTGATGGCGTTCAGGTTCGTCACACCTTCCCCAGCAACACCGTAATTCCAGCTGACTGTTCGGCCGTTGTCTTTGGCGGCGACACGCCAACCGGTGTATTTGGTGGCGCGGTTGTGCAAACCGCCTCTTCTGGCGCACTGGGCCTAAACAACGGCGGCGATACCATCACGCTAGATGATGGCGCTTCCAGCACCCTGGCCTACGTTTACGGTAGTGAAGGCGGCAACAATCAATCGTTAACCCTAGATCCAGACATCACAGGGACTTTTGTAGAACATAGTTCTGCAGCCGCATCCGGTGGGGCACTCTTCTCCCCCGGAACCATGTTAGACGGAACGCCATTTTCTGGCTGTACCTATGGCATCCCTGTCACCATCATGGAAATCCAGGGTGAAGCCCATCTGTCCACCTATGATGGCCAATCTGTGCAAACGGAAGGCATCGTCACTGTCGTGCGCAACAATGGCTTCAACTTGCAAGACCCCGTTGGGGATGGCAATGATGCAACCTCCGACGCTATCTTTGTCTTCACCGGCTCTGCCCCAACTGTTGCCGTAGGTGACGCTATCACCGTCATAGCATCGGTGTCTGAGTTCTATCCCGGCGGCTTCGGCGCTGGTAATGTCTCCACCACCGAACTGGCTGGCGCGACAATTACAGTCAATTCCAGTGGGAATGCACTGCCTGCTTATACCATTCTTGGTAATGGCGGCCGTATTCCACCTAGCACCATCATTGACGATGATTCCACAGGTGATGTGAACTCAACCCTCACCTTTGATCCCGCAAATGACGGTATCGACTTCTATGAAAGCCTGGAAGGTATGTTGGTTCAGGTTAATGATGCGCTGGTTGTAGGTGGCACACGATTTGGCGAAATTTCCGTTGTTGGCGATCTTGGTGCCAACGCCACCGGCCTGTCGGCAAGAGGTGGTGTGGTCATCGGCCCCAACGACTTTAACCCCGAACGCATCATGATTGACGACGCGCTCGTCTTTGACGAGCCAGACGCAAGCGTAGGCGACACCTTTGCTGGCCCAATCGTAGGCGTGATGGATTACAGTTTCGGCAACTATAAGATTTTCAACACAGAAGCGTTGCCTGCCTTGAATAGCAACTTTACGGCCGAAACAACCAATCTAAGCAGCACTGGTTCAGCTCTGACAGTGGCTACGTTTAATGTAGAAAACCTCAGCCCCAACAACAGCCAGGACAAATTCGATGCGCTGGCCAGCCAGATTGTCAACAATCTTGGTTCTCCGGCAATCCTCAGCATTGAAGAGATTCAGGACAACACGGGCTTCACCAATGACGGCGTCACCGATGCCAGCCTGACTTACGGCCAGCTAATCGCCGCTATTCAGGCAGCTGGTGGTCCGGTTTATGAATACCGCGATATCGCCCCCTTGGATCTGACAGACGGTGGTGCCCCTGGTGGTAACATCCGCGTAGGTTTCCTCTTCCGGACTGACTGGGTTACTTTTGTGGACCGCGCTGGCGGCGATGCCGTCACGGCGACCTCAGTTTCCCTGGGCGCCACGGGCGTTGAGCTTAGTGCCAGCCCTGGACGCATAGACCCAACTAATACAGCCTGGGACGACAGCCGTAAGCCATTGGCCGGTGAATTCATCTTTGGCGGTCAAAAGATCATCGTTGTGGCCAACCACTTCAACTCCAAAGGTGGTGATGACCCGCTCTTTGGCCGAGTGCAGCCGCCAGTGTTGTCTTCTGAAATACAGCGCTTGCAGCAGGCCACGGTTATCAATAGCTTTGTGCAAGACATCCTGGCTTTGGACCCCAATGCCAATGTGATTGTGATGGGTGACCTGAATGACTTCCAATTCTCTGCGCCGGTCAATACGCTGGAAGGCAATGAGCTGAATAATCTGATTGAAACGCTGCCCACCACTGAGCAGTACACCTACCAGTATGAAGGGAATCTGCAGGTATTGGATCACATTCTAGTAAGTGATAATCTGTACAACAGCTTCTTAACTGGCGTGGATGTCGTTCACGGCAATGCTGAACAAGATACAGATTTACGCTTTACCGACCATGACCCAGTTGTCGCTCAATTCACCTTCCCGCTGGTTACCAATGCCAACGGCTGCTATGCTGTTGCTTTGGAAGGCAGCCCGTTCACAGGCGTGGCTTCCATCGTGGAAGCTGGCGATATCGGCTATAATGGCGTTCGGTTCCACGCAGGCCGATGGGCACAAACCTTTGGCTTAAGCGACGACACCTGTTATGAAATCCACGGTACTGACAATTCTGAGATAATCACAGGTGGACTGACCAATGACCTCATCTTTGCCTACGATGGCAACGACATCCTTAACGGCTTGTTCGGTGACGACGTCTTTAGCGGAGGTGCCGGTGCAGATTTCATAAATGGCAACTTCGGTACCGATGAAATCCTTGACTTTGAACCAGGTATTGACAGTTGTTTCAATGTGGAGATCGGCTGTTAACTTTTATTTAGATATGTAGCATCATTTTCCAAAATGCATGCCACCTTTATAAAAACCCTGCCAGAGCATGACTTTGGCAGGGTTTTTGTTTTCCAGGTCATGGTGGTAATGTGACCCGAATATGACTTCCGGCACATCCAACTCTCCCTGCCATCTTCTATAATGTGTTCATATTTGATGAAATAACACAGTTCGTTTGGAGGAACCTGATGGAAATGCAAAAGAAAGATTTTAAAGGCGGTTTGATTTTAGTGGTAATCGGTTTACTGGCATTGGTTTTTCAATTTTCACCAATTCAACTTACCGAAAACATGGGCTTGCTGATTGTGCCGGGATTGGGTGCCCTGTTCCTGGTGTGGGGTATTTTAACTCGTACTGATGGGCTTATGATCCCAGGCGGCATTTTGAGTGGAGTTGGCTGGGGCGCTTACGCCATCGCTGGACCGTTTTCCATGTGGCAGGGCGACAATGAGGGTGGGGTTTTCCTTATTTTCCTGGGGCTTGGTTTTGGGTTAATTACAGTGGCAACGGCCGTTTTTGGTCAAAGAACGCACTGGTGGGCACTCATTCCTGGCGGTATCATCGCCTTCGTGGGCGCTTCGATTTTGTTTGGTGGTGTGCTGCTAAACGTGCTGACCTTTGTGGGCAAACTGTGGCCGTTGGCGCTTATTCTTATCGGCATTAGCATTCTGGTGAAAGGCAACAAAGAAAAAGCAGGCGAAGAAAAATTTGTTCCAGAAAAATAGTGCTTGATCAAAAATACAATGCAATAGAAGCCGCTGTGCAAACCATTTGCACAGCGGCTTTTTTGCGTGAGTTAGCTACGCTTATATATTTTTTACTCATCGTTTATTTTTTTCTTACACACGTCCCCAAAAATAGTAGCGAACTGCCAAAAAGATAGTTAAGTAGTTCGCTTTTTAATAATTTCACAATTAGATCAAATGTTTAGGAGGTATAACATGAACACTATGATCCGTTGGAATCCATTTGGTGAAATGGCCAGAATGCGCAGCGAGATTGACCGCTTGTTCGAGGATGCCTTCAATGCACCCACCGGTAAATGGGAGCGCAACTCCGTGTGGGGCTTTCCCTTGGACGTGACCGAAGCTGATGACACATTTACTGTGAAAGCGGCCGTTCCTGGCATGAACCCCGATAATCTGGACATCACCATTACAGACAATGTCTTGACCATCAAAGGGGAAAGTCAAGAAGAAGAGGTCCGCGATGACGAGAAAGTTCATCTGCGGGAGCGCCGCTTTGGCAGCTTTATGCGCAGCATTAGCCTGCCCACTCCGGTTGAATCCGACAATGTCGAAGCCACCATTGAAAATGGGGTCCTCACGTTGCAAATTCCCAAAGCAGAAGCCGTCAAGCCAAAACGCATTGCCGTACACTCCGGCAACGGGACAACCGTTCTTGAAGGATAAGTTTGGAAACCTTTCTTCAATTGCCACAGGCGCTGGATTTACGAATCCAGCGCCTGTTTTTGTGTGTGCAGATCATCAAAAAATTGTGTATATGAATCTCTAACGGCCGTCTTACACAAATCATATGCAAATTACGCACAATACAAGTCAGGTTTTATGTTAAAAGAAACCGATCAGATCAAAAAAACAATCGCTTAAAAACAAGAAGCAAAATTGTATTGAGAGGAGTATAACCATGAGCAAAATAATTGGTATCGACTTAGGGACAACCAACTCTGTCGTCACCACAATGGAAGGTGGCGATGCCGTCGTGATTCCATCGGCTGAAGGAGGCAATACTACCCCCTCCATCGTCGCCTTCAATAAGAAAGGTGAGCGGCTGGTGGGGCAAACTGCCAAGCGGCAAGCAGTGGTTAATCCCGATAACACCATCTACTCTGTGAAGCGTTTAATGGGTCGTCGTATTGATTCTGAAGAAACCAAGCATACGCAGGGAATGGTGCCTTACGAAATTGTCGCAGGACCGCAGCAAGACGCCCGCGTCAAAGTACCCATTGTAGACAAAACCTATTCACCGCAAGAAATTTCCGCTTTCATCCTGCAAAAACTAAAGCGAGATGCAGAAGCTTACCTGGGCACCAACATTGCCCAAGCGGTCATTACCGTACCCGCCTACTTCAACGATAGTCAACGGCAGGCTACCAAGGATGCCGGTAAAATTGCCGGTTTGGAAGTATTACGCATCATCAATGAACCAACGGCCGCAGCTCTGGCTTACGGCTTAGAAAAAAAAGAAGACCAAACCATCCTGGTGTTTGACCTCGGTGGCGGTACGTTCGACGTCTCTGTACTGGAAGTAGGTGACGGCGTGGTAGAAGTAAAAGCGACCCATGGGGACACCCATTTGGGCGGCGACGACTGGGATCAGCGCATTGTGGCCTGGATGATCGACGAGTTTAAGCGAGATCAGGGCATCGACCTGAGCCAGGACCGGCAGGCCTTACAGCGGCTACGCGAAGCGGCAGAAAAAGCTAAAATCGAACTGTCATCTTTGATGCAGACTGAGCTAAACCTGCCCTTCATCACTGCCGATGCCAACGGGCCAAAGCATTTGCAACTAACACTAACCCGCGCTAAATTCGAGCAACTCACCGAAGATTTGGTACAGCGTTGCCGCCAGCCATTTGAAGAAGCACTGGCTGACGCTGGTTTATCGGCCAAGAAAATAGATGAAGTTGTGCTGGTCGGCGGATCCACTCGAATGCCAATGATTCAGGAATTGGTGCAAGGTTTAACCAATAAAGCGCCAAACAAAAGTGTGAATCCCGACGAAGTTGTGGCATTGGGAGCAGCTATTCAAGGTGGTGTGCTGGCTGGCGACGTGAAAGATGTGCTGCTGCTGGACGTGACACCGCTGAGCCTGGGTCTGGAAACGTTGGGTGGCGTGATGACGCCGCTGATTCCGCGCAACACCACAATCCCAACCCGCAAAACGGAAACGTTTAGTACGGCCGAAGATAGCCAAACGGCCGTTGACGTCCACGTTCTGCAAGGTGAGCGCCCAATGGCCAAAGACAACAAAACCTTGGGCATGTTCCGTTTGGACGGAATCCCGCCTGCCCCGCGCGGTTTGCCCCAAATTGAGGTAACATTCGACATTGATGCCAACGGCATCTTGGATGTCACTGCCAAAGATAAGGCAACAGGCAAAGAACAGAAGATTCAGATCACCGCGTCCACCAATCTGTCCGAATCTGAAGTTGAAAACATGGTCAACGCCGCTAAGCAGCATGAAGCTGAGGACAGCAAGCTGCGGGAACTGATTCAGGTACGTAACCAGGCAGATCAAATGATTTATGCCACGGAAAAGAGCTTGAACGAGCTAGGCGATAAGGTTGCTGAAGCTGAGAAGACCAAGATTGAAGGTATGATTGCTGAACTAAAAACGGCCGTAACCACCGAAGACACCACCCAAATTAAGAACCTGACCGAGCAGTTGCAGCAAGCCAGCTACGCGCTGAGCCAGCAGCTGTACCAGACACAGGAACAGCCTGGCAGCACCGGTAGCACCAATGGTCACAGCAATGGCAATGGTCACGAGAATCCGGATGACGTCGTAGAAGGTGAATTCCAGGAGATGTAATTTCACACACATTGTAGGGCGAGGCAGGTGGAAAAACCCTCTCCAAGCGAAACAACTCCGTCTCCACCTGCCTCACCCTCTTAAGATTAGGAAGGGCCAATGGACTATAAGGATTA
>JBNKLQ010000125.1:0-16827 GCA_050292445.1 Promineifilaceae bacterium (SeqCode)
ACAGCAAATAAGTCTTGCCCGTCTGGTGCGATAAGATGAACTGCATTAGGGGGAGTAAAAGCAAAAAATGATTGTAATTGCTTCCCGTCATTAAGAAAACCGGCAAATTCAACAGGAGAAGCCCGATGATTTATTATCTGTAGGTCGTACGCTACACTCACGCCTATTTTTTCATTATTATCAGAATTACTATGCAATATCAATTCTATACCTGGACCAAAGCTGGCCCCTTCCAACTCAACATCATTGATAGTTCCCTTACAACTTGAAAATATAAGTATTGTGATTAACAAGTAAAAAACACGAGTATTTGTCATGGCATGTTCTCTCATGAGGAACTGAAGGTATCCAAAGGGATATTTCGTAGTATTGTCAAAATTTGTAAGTCTGAAATGTAATCATCCTCTCCTGTTGCATATCCAGATTGTGTCATAAAGTTTCGTTCAATTAACTGTCTAGTTGTTTGATCGGTATTTCCTTGAATGCCATGAATATGCGGAGGAACACCATTCTGATCATGAGGCCAGCCCGTTTCATCATTTGGGTGATCTAATCCTAATACATGTCCCATTTCATGTACCAATGTTCTTGTATCTGCAATGTCAGAAATAACGACACTGTTGGTATTTGTAAAGCTAGCCTTGTAATGTTTACCAGCTATATCAATCCCTGCAATCCGTATTCCTTGCACAAAATATGCAGTGATATCATACCCTCCATTATGCTGATAATGTTTTGTAAACTCGATTTCTTCTGAAGAGGGTGTGGTTTTTTCAGGATTGGCATCTAAAATCAAATTATTACCCAGAATGCTCCCCTGCTCCGGCGCGGTCTTCGGCAGCACGAAACCTCACCCGGCTGCGGCCAGGCGTCCCGCCGCGCCGCCTACTTCAACACCCTGCTACCAGGCCACGCCAGTCAAAACCACATCCGTTTCTGCCACCTGGCCACTCAGCCAATACGCCGCAGAGGAAAAGCGCCAATCCTCTGCTTCATACACTAGCCCTTTGCGGCGCGGATTGTCGTGCAAATAATCAAACTTCGTCCGCCAGAACCCTTCTGACCAAATGGCCACCGGATGTTTGCTCTGCTGCCAAAACTGGTTGGCCCGGTCCTTGCGGCCCGGTGAGCCGATCACCTGCCCATAAACCGCAGGCATTTTCTCCTGACAATAGTTTCCCAACTGCCGCCCGGTGTATTGGCGCATCGCTGTAATTGTCTTGTTTAAGCGAACATTATCAAAATCGACATCAAAGACAATCAGGTGTGCGTGAGTGGGCATGATGACAAAGGCGTTGATTCGCAGATCTTTGTGCTGGTGGCAGTAGTTGAGGCTCTCGGTAAAGATGAGGCAGGGTTTGGCCGAAACAAAAACGGGTAGCCAATAAACCACCGTGAAAGTAAGATAATAAAAAGCTGCTCCCTCCTGGATTTTGGCCGTTTCCATGTGGGCAATTGTACTGGAGTGTAAGGCTAGTAAGCAAAGACACTACGCGACACTAGCTCCAAACTAGCGAGGAAAGGGGTACGGCGGGGACGCCGACCCCAGCGCAGTTGAGAATTGGAAGGTTATGTTTCTGCAAGGGCTGTCACAAAGGCATCGGCCAGGGCCTGAACGTGTGGCTCGTCTACAATTTGGTTGTGGTTACCAGCCAATGAACGCACATCCACTTTTTGCGACACGCGCTGCCAGCCCATGAGGGGGTCTGTGGTATCCCGGTAAATGTCACGATACCCTTCGGTGGATTTGAAGAGGGTGACCGTGCCGGGATAGTGGGTGGGCACGTAGCAATAGTAAGCGCGGTTGTTGATCAGGGTGATCTTTTGCACGCGAATATCTTCTTCCTCTTGCACCACGGCTGCCAGTCTTGCATTCTGCGGACCTGACTTCCGGGTAACGCGATTTATCTTATTGGCCATTATTTGCCGAAAACCAACCCAGAAGCGGTGTCGGTTTTTGATGAATAGCTGCTGTTCCCGCTCAGGGGGCAAGCTCAGAATTCGGGCAGTAAGCTTCGTTGCTATGCGTACCCATTTGAGTGCTGGATGCTGGGCGGGGGTGTCGATAATGCCCACAAAGATGACTTCATGACCGCGTGCTGTGAGCTGCTGGGCCATCTCGAAGGCAACCGCACCGCCCATAGAATACCCTCCCAGTTGGAATGGGCCTTCTGGCTGATGGTTTAGCAGCGCTTCAACATAATGGGCGGCCATTTCTTCTACGGAGGTAAACGGCCGTGTTTTGCCATCTAACCCCTTAGCCTGAAAAGCATACACAGGCTGGCTGTCTGGCAGGCGGCGCGCCAGCTTGGTAAACACAAGCACATGCCCGCCACCGCCATGCACCAGGTAAAGTGGCTGCACATCAGCGGCTCCTTCCTGAATTTTTACCAGGGTAGGCCACGCTTCTGTACCAGATTGATCGCGTAAAATGTTAGCCAGCTCAGCGATGCTGCCCGCCTGGACCAAAGTAGCCAGTGGCAAATAGTGGCCCGTCAACTTCTCGATGTCGGCAAAGAGGTTCATCGCTTGCCAGGAGGTGCCACCTAAATCAAAATAGTTGTCATGAATGCCAATGCGGGGTACGCCCAGCACCTGTTCCCACATGTTTTTGAGATCGAGTTCCAAGCGATCTCGCGGGGGTACGTAGGCCTGCTGTCGCTGGGCTGACGACCCATTTTCTATGGGGGAAACGGCCGTTTGCAAGGCAGACCAGGGCAGCTCAATTTCAGCCAGCGGCTGGGCCACGTCGGTGAGGAAGACATTCAGCAAGGCATCAAAAATTTGAACGGCCGTATCTCGCTGTTCCTCACTAAAAATATCGCTGTGGAAATCAAACTTAAAGATGAGCTTGCCACTATCATCAAATTCATGGATATGCAGAGCAAAGCTTTCGCTCCCATGACCAGGGTCCAGATGTTCGTGCTTAATCGATTGGCCATTAAAGGTGAGAGACGGCCGTGTATGGTAATTAAACATCAAATCATGCGCTTTGTTTTTCAAGGAGATGCTGGAGCCATGCTGAGAGAAACGCATCACGCCACGGGTTTGCAGCTTCAGCTTTTGAATCAACGAAGCAAACGTTTCATCCGGTTCAACATCCACCACAAAAGGGCAAAGCTCCATAAGCAGGCCAATGGTCTGCCGGGATGCCTGGGTTGGCCGATTGTGCATGGGCGTCAGAAAAGTAAGCCGCTGGTTGCCAGAGAGATGATAAACCAGGGCAAAGAAAAGCGACGCCAGTAGATTGAACATGGTTAATTCCATGGTCAAATCCCGATATTCAGGCTGCTCTGCCATTGCAAGCAGGTTGGCAGTGCGTTCCTTATCCAGCACAATTTCGATTCGGTTGAGTTGGGTACCCTTTTTGCTGCCTGATTGACCAAAAAAACGCAATGGCTCTACATCTTTATCCAGCTTTTGCTGCCAATGCCGCTCTGCGCGCTGAAATTGGGGCGAATCCCGATAGGCACGCTCAAATTTTTGATAATCTGCAAAAGGAGCAATGGGCAACGGGTCAATGCCCTCATCTGGGCAAATCAGGCGTTCATACGTGCAGGTAATTACCTTATACACGTAAAATGAAGAGGTCGCATCAGCAATGATATGATGTTGATTTTGCAGCCACAGATAAGCTTCTGCCCCTACTTTTGCCAGGGCAAACTGCACCAGCGAGGTGAACGGATCAAAGGGCGTATTCGCAATTTCGACCAGCCAGTCTCGCGCCATTTCTTTAGGATTTTCTTCCGCAGAAAAATCTTTAACCTTTATGGGGGCAATTGCCTGAGGCCGCACCACCTGCTGGGGTACACCATCCACAACCTGTATAACGGTACGCAGTACATCACTTTGGTCCATAGTGGACTGCAAGGCAGCACAAAATAGCTCAACATCCAGTGTCTGGGGAATATCAAAAACCAGCGGCGCGGCATAAAGCGGCACATCTGGCCGCATCTGGTAACCGGTCCAGTACAACATCTGCATGCGGGTGAGGTTGGAACGCGCATACAGATCACCCATCGGGTTGGTTTCTGAGTCGGCTATCGGTTTTGTTAAATTTGCTTGCATTCCGTCGTCGCCTTTTTCCAAAAATTACGAAATTGCCGCAGTTGTCTTGCGTGCTTCGCGCGCCTGATCCAAACTGCTTTGCAAATAACGGGCCAGTCCAACAACATGTGGCTTGTGCAGCATGCTGCTATGAGAACCAGCAACGGTGCGCAGGGTGATGGGACGAGCCACGTAATCCACCCATTCATTGACACTGTTGCCTGGATTAAGTAAGGGGCGGCTTTGCGCTTCAAACACAATGACTTCACCATCGTAGCCAGCGTGGGTATAGTTCAGCAGCGCTTCCAAATGGGACTCAATCACCTGTTGGCGATGTTCAGGCAAATCATCTGCCTGATCAATGACATCTGTAGCGCTTAAACTCTCATCCGATTTTGATCTTATTTTTTGCCAAAGCGAGCGCACCGCAACGCGGCCTTTGCGTCGCACGCGTGAAGAAATCTCGCTGCCGCCCAGTCGCATAAACTCACGCAGCCAGTACGGGCTGTTTTGCACAAAATCAAGGAGGAAACGGCCGTTCAACGGCGCGCGTTCATTAAAATTAGCCGGTGGCGGATCGATTACTGCCAAAATGGGTACTTCTTCACCTGCTGCCTGGAGCTGGCGGGCCACTTCATAGGCAATGTCACCACCCATGCAGTAACCACCCAGGTAATAGGGCCCTTCTGGCTGCACTTGCCGAATTTGTTGCAGGTAGTGGGCGGCCATCTCTTCCAAACGGTTAAATGGCTCTGCTTCACCATCCAACCCACGCGCCTGCACGCCGTAGAAAGGCTGCTCATCATCCATCAAATCGGCCAAATCTTTCAGCCACAAAATATCCCCGGTGACGCCGTGAATGCAGAAGAAGGGGGGCTTGCTGCCCTTGGTGCGAATAGGCACCAAAGAAGTCCAGGTTTGGGCAGCCTCGCCTTGCCGAATAACGTCGGCCAGGTCGGCGATGGTTGGCGCTTGAAAGAGGGTAACTAACGGTAAATTATGCCCGGTGACGGCTTGCAGTTCGCTAAAGAGACGCACGGCCATCCAGGAGTTCCCGCCAAGGTCGAAGAAGTCATCATGAATGCCAATATCTGTCGTGCCCAAAACGGTTTCCCAGGTAGTCACCAGTTGTTGTTCCAGCTGGTCACGCGGAGCAACATAGGCTGGTTTTTCAACTATGGTGTCATGGGTCTGGGCGATGCCATTGGCAACTGGTGTGGTGGAAACGACCGTTGGCAAAGCCAACGCATCAAGAGGGTCAGCCACATCTGCCAGATACGCCGTCAGAATCTGCTCAAAGGCAGCCAACGTCAACTCGCGTTCTTCCTGAGTAAACACATCTTCATGAAAATCGAAGAAAAAGGTAAAGGAGCCATCAACTTCAAATTCGTGAATGTGCAGGGCAAAGCTGTCGCTGCCTGCATTGGGATGAACAAGCTTATGCTCAACAGGCTGATCTTCAAAGTTTAGATCTGGCCGATGATGGAAGTTGAACATTAAATCCGTCAGGTTGCTTTCCATGGCAACGGCCGTTCCATATTGATAATGAACCAGCGTTTTCTGGAGGGATTTGCTTACTTTTTTGGTCAGGGTAGTGAAGGTTTCCCCCTCTTCAATCTCGACCAACAAAGGGCAAATTTCCATCAGCAAGCCAATCGTCCGCTTCATTGCCTGTGTAGGACGATTGTGGAAGGGCATCATGGTAGCCAGGCGACGATTTCCCGTCATGTAATACAGCTGCGCAAAATAAACAGTCAGCAGCACGTTCAACATGCCCAGGTCATGCGTCATATTAAAAACACCAGGCCGCTGCATGGCATCTTTTAATTGTTGGGAACGTTCCGGATCAAGTCTATAGGCAATACGCTGCATGTTGTGGCTTTTTTTGCTGCGGGAACGGCCGTAAAACTTGAGTGGATCAATCCCGTTAGCCAATCGTTTACGCCAAAAAACGGCCGATTTCTCATACCGGGGAGAAGCACGATACCCTTTCTCAAACGCCACATATGCTTCAAAAGAAGGAATATCCGCCTTAGGCGTCAT
Source organism: Promineifilaceae bacterium (SeqCode) (assembly GCA_050292445.1). GTDB lineage: Bacteria > Chloroflexota > Anaerolineae > Promineifilales > Promineifilaceae > Leptofilum. Next base: position 6,091 of record JBNKLQ010000125.1, read on the forward strand.
TGTCCCACTTTCTTTTGCCTCCTGGTACAAAGCCACGACACGTCGATAAACAATAAAAACAGAGGTCGCATCAACAACCATATGATGCTGATTGATGTACCAAAAGTAAGCATCCGCTGCCAGCTTGATGAGCACAATATCGTAAACACATTTACTGATATCCAATGCCAGCTGGCGACGTTCCATCAACCATTGCTTTAAAGCAGCTTCTGGATCAACGTCGTTGGAAAAATCTAAAATCTCTAAAGGTTGCGGTATTTCTGGCAAGATAATGCGCTGAGGCACACCAGCTTCCTGTCGTACCACAGTCCGTAAAGAATCGCTGCCCTGCACAACGGTGGCAAATGCTTTGGCAAACAGGGGCACGTCAATTGGCGCGTTCAGCCGAAAGGTAACAATCACGTTGAACAAAGGTGAACTCGGCCGCAAACTTTGACCTACCCAATAGATCATTTGCAGCTTTGTTAAATTAGAATGGGTATATATATCTTTCTGACTTAACTTGGACATGGTATCTAATGGAGCTGTTGCTTGCATAGCAATCCCTTACCAACACATTAAAGTTCATCCAGGATCAATACCTGATGTAGCAAAACAAGGTCGGCTTACCAACAGCCTCCTGTCCGATAGCTACAGGAGGCCTAAATATTTAAACAAGTTTGTTGAGGTTAGCATGACGAACGGCCGTATCTTTGAGACCGTCTTAACCAAATGAGTATTTGTACAACTTTTTCATCGGTGAATGACTCACCAGGCGCATTAACGCAAGGGGGACGCCCAAGGCAAAGAAGATCATAATAGGTTGGTACAAAATCTGATAGCCTAAAATCCAGGGGGTAAAGCGGAACATCAAAGTACCTACAAGTTCTAGCACTTGCTCATGAACCAGATAAACACCAAATGCCTTCGCCCCAATATCCATAATCTGTGGCGTTAAAGGTAGCTTCAGCTTACCAACAGACAGCATAGCCAACATAAACAAACCAGCATAAATATTGGTTGTATAAGTCGAGTAGAAATCAATCCACGGCCGTCCAGACAAAGCCAGCAGAACTTCAAACTCAACCAAAGAGAGCAAGTAAAAAACAACTGCCCCCACAACCAACTTTGACTTATGCCGCATCAAAAATGGTTTAAAATCACCAATGTGGAAACCAAAGACAATTCCCAAAGCAAACCAGAAAAGGCGACGCGGGAAGAACCAAAGCGGCGTCAGTGAGATCAGATTGGAGACAATTGGTTGACCAAGGTCAAACAGCTGGAAATACCGCAAAGTTTCTACAAACAGCAACAATACGGCCGAACCCACCAACAACCCCTTCCAACGATTCTTCGCCAACGGCACCAAAATTGGCGAGAGCAAATACATTTGAATGAGCAGCGGGATATAGTAATAGGACCCTGTAGCGCCACCAGTTAACAAACGGCGAATGTATTCCCAGACACTAGGATACATCCGATGATAGAAGACGGCCTGCCCCACAAAAATAATAATTGACCAAACCAAATACGGAATTATTAACCCTACCACCCGCGCTTTTAATATCGGCCACTTTATCCTGGCATCCTTACGTCCAGCGGCAAAGGCAATAAAATAGCCAGAAACCATCAGGAACACAGGCACACCAAAAGCAATAAAGCGACGAACAAGCGACAAGCCCCAGTAAGTAGCTGAGTGAACCTGGTCGTAATTGGGGCAGCTAGCCGGGCGAGCGGGGTTTTCACAAGAAGCAGCCACCTCAGGGCGATAACTTGCGGCTAAATCAAATGTAGCCTGGTACCCAAAGGTGGCTGAATGGTTCAGGATTAAACCCAAAATACCCAGTCCCATGAGCAGTAAAAATCTTCTGGTCATTTAGGGATGTATCCTTCTTAAATATTTATTGCAATTTTGATACTAGCTTTGGGAAGCAACGTAGTCAGACATCGATTTTACGCTCTGGAAGTTGTCAATCGTAACATCTTCATCAGGTACTTCAATGCCAAACTTTTCCTCAACAAAGGAAACAAGACGGAGAATACCCAACGAATCAATAACGCCAGCAGCCAACAGGTTTTCAGTTTCATCCAACTCGTTGTTGGAACCATTCATTAACTCTTCGCGGATATACTCTTTCAAAACTACTGATGCATTCATTTTTATTAATCTCCCATTGAAATATTAGGTACCAGGGGCGCTTTTGTCACGCTTACCTCTGGTGTTGTGCTTATAAGTTACCAATCAATTCTTGAGAAAAGACTTACAATGTGTAAGAAAATTTCTAAACTGTACTGATTAAATATCCAGGAGATCCAATATCCTGGAAATAAAATCTACCAACCCGTTTCACTTCCCAATAATCAACACAGAAAACACAGGAGCCGTATTTTTGATGTTTAGATATCAACTCTCTGTGTTCTCTGTTTTTGATAGATTCTAATCAAAGCAAACGGTCCAAACGGTTAAGCATTACTCAGCTGGCACATGGTCAAACAGCTCTGGCTGCTCCGCTGCCAGCCGCGCCATTTTTGCATTAACCTTGCGTACTGCCTGCAAACCGGGTGAAGGTTCCGTTTGATAAATACGACCTGCAAAAATGTCGATGAAATCTTCGTTGTAGCGTGTATGAGCAAAGAAGGCAAACGAAATAGGGCTAGACCAGAAGCAATCTAATACTTCCTGGATTGTATCCATACCCATTTCGCAATATGCTTCATGGTCTGCAAAGGGATTTTCCTGATCGTGGCCCATACCATCATGTAAATAGCCAGCAATAGCATCAGCCGCCAGGGAAGCTTCTTTTAAAGCAAAATGTAGTCCAAAAGAGAAAATGGGATCAATAAAACGATGCGCATCGCCTACACATATAAACCCTTTACCCGTAAAGTCGCGCACCTGGTAGGAATAATTTGAGGTTGCCCGCACTTCTTCAACCAATTTCACATCAGGAACTCTATCAGAGAGCGCCGGGTTAATTTTGTGCATTTCGCGCAAATAAAAATCACGCATCTCTTCATTGGATTCACGATAATAATCAGACGGCGTCACGACACCAATACTAACGGTGTCTTCGTCAATCGGGATAAACCAGGCCCAATGATTCTTCTGTTCATAAAAAATCAGCGTATTATCTTGTTCGTCACGCTTGGCACCTTTTACATGGGAATAAATCGCAACTTGGCGATCATATTTGCCCCGTTCTCTTTTGCCAGCAACACCTGCTGTAGCCAAAAAGGTGGTCATACCTGAAGCATCGATCACTACGTCAGATTCAATGATTTCAGTATCGCCATTTTCCAACTTGACCTCGACACCATAAACTGTACCATCTTCTTTTTGCAGGGCTTTAGTAGCTTTGCCACGCACTAGTTCGGCACCAAGTTCAAGGGCTTTATCCAAGACGATGCGATCAAAATCGCTGCGCTTAACTTGCCAAGTAGGATTCTCAACCAACTGATTATTTTCATCCCGCTTCATGACAGGTAGCCAAAAGGTGCCTTTTCCCCCCTGACCGTACACGGTCACACCATGTTTCGTGGTTTTAGGGATTCCAACCATCTCAGCCTCAAGCCCTAAATCACGTACAGCCTGACCGCATTCACCAGTCATTGACTCACCAATATGGAACCGAGGGAATGTTTCTTTTTCAATAATAATCGATTTAATCCCATGCTTAGCCAAATGTATTGCACTTGCTGCTCCACCAGGACCACCACCAATAATTGCTACTTCCGTCTTTTTCATAAATCTATCCTCATTGGGGCAAAAGAAAGCCATTTCTCCCTTTCTCCTGCCGAAAATAATTAATTGCCGTATTCACTTATAAATTAACTAGCAACGACCGCTTCTAAAACTTGTTCAGCCATCGCCTGAAGCTCCCGGCGATTGATTTTTCCGGTAGAGGTTCGGGGAAAATCTACCATTACATGAATTTTAGTTGGCACGGCGTAGGGGGGTAATTTGTCGCCCACATGCTTGGCCAACAGACTATGCGTTAGTTCTGTACCTTCATTGGGAATAACGGCCGCTTCAATCAAATTACTGCTATTCCCATCAGAAACGGTGTAAACGGCCGCTTCCTTTACATCATCATGCGAAAGCAGAGCCACTTCTACTTCATCCAGCTCCACCCGATAGCCACGCGTTTTCACCTGCCGGTCTTTGCGACCAAAGTATAAAAAGTTGCCATCTGGCAGCTGCTGCACCAGGTCACCTGTTCGATAGAAAACATCTTCATAATGACCAAATACCGAGCGGCGGTAAAATCCTTTTTCATTCAGATCGGGGCGGCCCCAATAGCCACGCATGACCGTGCCGCCCCGTACCAACAACTCACCTACTTCACCTTGAGCCACTGGCTGATTATCGGCATCAACCACCAACATTTCTTCGTTAGCGCAAGCCAAACCAATCGGAATGGTGTCTTCAAAATCGTCGGGCAGCTCAGGCACATGGTAATAGGTACAAACATTCGTTTCCGTGGGACCATACAAATTGCTAAACGTCTTACCCGACCAAAGCTTCATCAATTCTCGCAAATGCTTTGTCGGGAACACCTCGCCAGCAAACAAGACCCAGCGCAGCGCACTCAAATCACGCGACTCCAATGCGCCCCGCTCCATTAATTGAATCAAGGCAAAAGGCACAGTGTAAGAAACCGTAATCTTTTCATCCTGCAACAATTGGGAATGGCTGGCCGGGAATTTAGTGATGTATTCAGGAATAATCACCACTGTTCCCCCTGCCAACATCGTAGCAAACAAATCAAAAGTAGACAGATCAAAATGGTAAGGGGCGTGGTTGGTCACCCGATCTTCATGGGTCAGACCGTACTCAGCACAGGCCCACTCAGCAAAGCTCAAGGCGCTGCGGTGAGTGTGCATAATGCCCTTGGGTGTTCCGGTGGAGCCAGACGTGTAAAGAATATAGGCTAAATCCTGCTCAATGACATGAATGTCTGGCTTATTTTGCAGCTCAGGATCGGCCACCTGCTCCCAGGGAATGCAGGTCACAGCCAAATCATCTTGCGGACCAACGCCAATCAGGCAACTCAAGGCGGTATCGGCAACCATGCTGCGCATCTGGGCCAGCTTGTTTTGCTTGGTAATCACGACATCAATCTGACAGTCGGTAATGACGTAGCTTAGCCGCTCTACAGGAGCAAATGGGTCCAGCGGCACATACGCAGCGCCGGCTTTCATGATGCCGTAAATAGAAACGGCCGATTCAATATCTTTATTAATGTAAATACCAACCCGATCACCCCGCTTCACACCTTGCTGCTGCAACAGATAAGCCAGATTGTTGGCTTGCTGCTGCAGGGTGGCGTAAGTAATGCCTTTCCCATTGCAACGAATGGCGTCACGTTCAGGATATTTTACGGCCGTTTCATCAAGTGCTTGTGGCAAAGAATATATCATCTCTACAACCCCAATAATCTAGAAATAATGTTTCGCTGAATATCCGAGGTGCCCGAATAGATCGTGCCCCCGATAGCATCGCGCAGGTCGCGCTCAATTTCAAATTCAGTCATGTAGCCATAGCCACCTAAAATGCGAATGGCATCCTGGCTAGAAGCAACATACGCTTCGCTCAAGTACAGCTTGGCCATGGCAGCTTCCATAGTTGCTGTCTTCTTTTCCTTTTTTAGCCAGGCAACCTTGTATAACAGATTACGAGCCGTTTCCAGCCGTACTTTCATGTCGGCAATACGATTGGAAATAGATTGGTATTTGCCGATGGGCTGCCCGCCCTGCTTGCGGTCACGGGCATAGCGGATACATTTTTCCAGCTGGAATTCCATCGCGCCTAAATGGCTACCCAAAATGCAGCTGCGTTCCCATTCCATAGAATGCGCAAAAATTTTGGCACCGCCACCTTCACGGCCTAATAAATTCTCTTCGGGAATAAAGCAATCTTCTAAAACCAGCTCACCCATAGGCGAGGTACGTAAACCCATTTTTTCAATGTCCCGGCTCACGCTAAAGCCAGGTGTGCCCTTTTCCACAATAAAGGCAGTAATCCCCCACATCCCCAGGCTTGGGTCCTTGGTGGCAAACACCACGGCAATATCGCATATGGGAGCACTAGTTACAAACATTTTGGTGCCGTTCAGACAATAGCCACCATCCACTTTTTCATAGCGCGTGCGCAGGCTGTAAGCATCAGAGCCAGAATCTGGTTCTGTCATGCCATGAGCCCCAATGATCTCGCCACTGATGAGCCGAGGAAGATATTTCTCCTTTTGTTCTTCGGTACCTACCGTTAAGATGGGGTGTTGTACGCTCCACATTTGGGCGTTGAGGGCAAAACTCAGGCCATTGTCACGACTGCCATACCCGAGACCTTCCATGGTTAACATTGTCGTGAGAATGTCCATATCTGAACCACCATACTCTTCCGGGAAAGAAAGGCCCAAGATGCCAAAATCAGCACACTTCTGCCAGTTCTTACGGGAAAATTCGCCCTCTTTGTCTCGCTCAACCATTCCCTGGTTAAGTTCCTTCTGGGCAAATTCTGCTACTGAGCGCTTAAACTCTAATTGCTCATCATTCCAAGAAAAATCCATGTGGTTTACACTCGCTTTTAGTTTTGTTGATTGATCTATGTTTATTCGTTTGAATCAAGGGTTTATTTACAACAGACAGATCCGTCTATGTTTTGTCCATATTTTAGGTTAAGCGAAAAAGCTTTCAAAATAGCTTACAGCATCTTGTAGATTTGGCTTATTTGTCGATGATCGGGATGTGAGCCATATTGGGGAATTTAAGATTGAAACAAAGCCTGTGATTGCCTGCTACGTTTTGCTGCTTGGTAAATATAAACGCCTTATTTTTTAATGAAAGGTGCCCAGCAATATGATATTTTGGGATAGTAGTACCAGACTGAATTCAGGCTAAAGTTATCATCGTAAGGTTTCGTTTTATCTTACGGCCGTTTTCACCCAACTACCCGCAATGCACCTGTTTTTGTAACTGAAAGCTGACAAAATTTAATAACTGCCAAGTGGACATTCAGACAATGCCCACACAGCATAAACGGTTTAAGGGGGATACGAAATAAGAAGATAGGGGGAGTCTAAACCTAATGACGATACAGTCGATCCAAAAGTCGGCGCATTTCATGGTATTCAGATTCTTCAACTTTACGGCCGTGTGACAGCTTAAAAGAGTCCGGCAGAGGACGTGTTAGCTTGGCTGGAGCACCATTGGCAGCCATAAACGCCGCAATGCGCTCTGCCTCGCGCTGCGGATTCTGGCAGATGTCTTTGTAATGAACCGTGAGAAATGCCTGCTCGCTAACCAGCGTTCGTTCCCGCGCAATATTCTTCTCCACGTAATACACTTGTTCACACACTTGTTCCAGCACGCTTTTGCCATCAATATTTTCACATTCACGCGGACGTGGCCCCAGCCAATGCGGATAACGTGTTGTGCGTGCCTTGTAAATTGACTGCGCCGTATCCAGCGGATCGCGCATGACCTGAATAAACAACGCGTTGGGGAACACCTTGCGGATAGCCCGAATGCGCAGGCTGAGGACCGTTGTTTTGTTGAAAAAAGGTAAGCCAAAAATTTGCTCCGTAGCGGCCACCGCACGGTACATGCCCTGCGCCTGCTGCGGCGACACCGCTTCCGGTTCAATCGGCCCATACCGATTGCGGAACCAGTAAGCCCAAATGGTCTCACCTTCAGCTGGGGCACCCCGCCCCGCCGTACGGCCGAAATTACTTTCAAATGATCCCAGTTTCTGATCACCTCCCATGCGCTTGGCCATCTTGGCCGTGGTAATGGGCAGGGGTTTACCTAAATGGAAGCTAGAAATGGCCGTTAAGTTAGAAAAATAAGAGGTAGGAATTGCCCAGCTAACAACCTGACGGGTCAACGTCGTTCCCGCCCGAGGGGGTGCCACAATAAAAGTGGGGCTGTATTGCAGCTTGTATTCCCCACGCTGCACCTTTTCCAATACGTTCAACCCATAAAACATCACTTTGTCTTGAAACTTACTAAAACCAGAAACAGCCATCGCTGAAATCTCCTACAAAATAAAAACGGGACACAGAGTCTCGCAGAGAATTTACAGAGTTACACAGAGATAGAGTGAAATCTGCGCGATCTGTGGATAAATGTAATTCATGAAGTTTGCTGGACGAGGCAGGTTTGGCGAATAATTTGCCACACGGCCGTTGGCTCTTCGTGCAAATAAAAATGGTCACCTTCAAATAAATGCACCTCACCAGGCTGCATCGTGTGCTCACGCCAGGGCAGCAACATCTCTGGTGGCACCAGCGTATCGGTTTTGCCGCCCAGAATAGTGATGGGGCACTTAATCGGATCGCCTGCCTGGAATTGGTACCGTTCGTAAATAGCAAAATCGGCGCGCAGCAGGGGTAGCAGCAACATTAGCAGCTCTTCATTCTCCAGAACGGCCGTTGGCATCGTGTCCAAATCCTGCAAAGCAGCCACAAACTGAGCGTCATTCAAATGGTGCATCGGCGGCAGCTTATCTGGCAGGTGTGGCGCACCGTACCCCGAAACAAACAAATGGTTTGGCGCAAATCCTTCATCCTGCAAACGCCGAATCAGTTCAAAAGCAACCACAGCCCCCAACGAGTGGCCAAAAAAGGCAAACGGTTTATCCAGAAACGGCCGTAACGCCTCAGCCAACGCCCCAATTAAAGGATCGATGGTACTAAACGGCCGTTCAAAAAAGCGTGTCTCTCGCCCTGGCAACTGTACTGGCAGCACTTCAATTTCTGGCGCTAATCCCACAACCCAATCCCGGTAGCTACCCGCCCCACCCCCGGCATGGGGCAAACAAAACAGGCGCAGCGCTGCGTTGCCATTAGACCGAGCGTAATCAATCCACGGCGACTCAATCATGGGTCTGCTGCACTTCATCCAAACGGACTTGCAAGGCCTCGGCCACTTCCTTCACATATGGCTCCTGGATCACACCAATGTGGTGCGTAGGGAACTGGCACATTTTCACCCCATCTGTAGCTACCTTGTCCCAACCAAGCGTCTGGTTCATAAAGCGATTGCGCCGCACCATAAACATATCAATTTGGCCATCAAAGCTGCCATCCGGCCGATACAGCCTGCGTGATTTGCCCGTCACAAACTCCATCAGGTAATAATCACGATACTGCCGCAAAATGGGTGCGCCACTGGCCACATAAAGCGCAAAAACGGCACGCTTCACCTGCAAAATCGTTCGCATCAACATACGCCGCGAGCGCATCATGAGTCCATAACCGGCACGGCGCACTTTCCCCATAAACGATTGCGGTACGTTTTTGTCGAAGCCAAACAGGGGCAACTCGCCGACCTGCGGACCAACCCCTTCTTGCTTGTCAGAGATCAATGATTTTCGGCCACCCAAAGCAGATGGCTCAATAAGTGCCAGCAAAGCAACCTCTTGCCCTGCCTCTTGCAGCAGGCAGGCCATCTCATACACTACCATCCCCCCAAAGCAGAAGCCTCCCAAATAATACGGGCCTTCCGGTTGGAATTGGCGGATTTCATCTACATATTGCCTGGCTAAATCTTCAACCTTCGGTGGCTCCACACGGTAACCGGTCCAATCGGGTGGCTGTACGCCGTAAAATGGCTGGTCATCAGCCAGATAATCGGCCAGTTTTTGATAGTTAAACACATGCCCCGCCCCACCATGCACCATGTAAAATGTTGGCCGATTGCCGCCTTCTTTGATAGGAACCAGGGCAGACCAGGAGTCAGACGGCCGTTGCTTGTCAATCACCTCGGCCAACTGCGCCACCGTCGGGTATTGAAACAGCAGCGTGATGGGTAATCCCTTCACGATTTGCTTGTCAATTTGGGCAAAAACCTGTGTGGCCAGCAGCGAATGGCCGCCCAGGGTAAAGAAGTTGTCGTGTACACCCACCTGTGGCACTTTCAAAATATCTTCCCAAATGGCGGCTAGTTGGGATTCTACGCGGCTGCGTGGGGCCACATAGCTGCTCTCTCGGCTGGCCACATTCTGGCTAGGCGCGGGCAATGCCCGCCGGTCCACTTTGCCATTGGGCGAGATGGGGAAGACGTCCAATGGCACAAACGAGTTGGGCAGCATGTAGTCGGGCAGCGTTTCTTGCAAGAAACTGCGCAGGTTAGTTGCCGTGGGCTTGGACCCATTGGACGAGAGCAGGTAAGCTACCAGCCGTTTATCGCCTGGATTATCTTCACGAGCCAGAACAAGGGCATCGCGTACGGCCGTATGCTCCCGCAACGCCGTCTCAATTTCACCCAGTTCAATGCGGAACCCGCGCACCTTCACTTGATGATCAATGCGCCCCAGGAACTCCAAAGAGCCATCGGGCAGCCATTTCACCAAATCACCAGAGCGGTAAAACTTACGGTTTTTGATGTTCAGATGGTCATTCAACGGCAATTCTACGAATTTTTCGGCCGTCAGATCAGGCCGGTTATGATAGCCACGGGCTAACGCCAGTTCGCTGCCAATGTACAGCTCGCCAGGAATGCCCTGGGGCAGCGGCTGCTGGTTAGCGTCCAGCACCAACACCTGAAAGTTGTTGATCGGTTGGCCAATGGGCGGCACGCGGCTGCCATCTTCCAAAATGATCATCGTGGTGCAGACAGTGGCCTCGGTAGGACCATACGCGTTCACAAAGCGCCGTCCCGGTGCCCATTTGGCCACAATCTCCGCCGAACACGCCTCGCCCGCAGAAACAATCGTCTTAACGCCACTTAGCTCATCGGGCGACATCACCGCCAGCG
>JBNKLQ010000126.1:0-16726 GCA_050292445.1 Promineifilaceae bacterium (SeqCode)
CGTGACGCTGGAAGCCAGCCCGACCCAAATGGGCTATCTTGCTGCTGCCGGAACGCTGCCGTACTTGCTGTTTGGCCTGCCGATTGGCGTTTTTGTGGATTCGCTCAAGAAACGGCCGCTTCTCATCCTGGCCGACGTGGGGCGATTACTTCTTATCATCACCATCCCCCTGGCCACCTTGCTGGGGCAGCTCACCTGGCCGCACCTCATTTTTGTTACCTTTTTGGGTGGTTGCCTCACTTTGCTGGCCGACGTGGCTGAAGAAGCGTTCCTGCCCGGCCTCATCTCCCGCGACAATCTGGTGGAAGGGTACAGCAAGCTCTCGGCCAGTAATTCGCTCATCGAGCTAAGCGGCCCGGCGCTGGCGGCCACGCTAATTGAGTTGCTCACCGCGCCGATTGCTCTTGTCATTGATGCGGCTTCATTTTTGGTTTCGTCTATTTTATTGGGCACGATTCACCTAGATGAACCCGAACCAAAACCTGTGGCGGAACGGCCGTCTTTCTGGCAGCAAATTCGGCAGGGATTATCATTCATCCGGCACCATCCCCAGCTGCGCCCCATGCTGCTGAACAACAGCTCCATGCAGCTTTTTGGCGGCATGATCGATGCTTTGCTCATTCTTTACCTGCTCCAGTTGGGACTGCCTGCCACCTTTGTTGGCGTCATTTTTGCCGTGGGTAGCCTGGCGGGACTGGCTGCTGCCGCTTGGGGCCGTCGGGCCGCAAACCGCTTTGGTTTAGGGCGCATGGTTGTGCTAGGGTCACTGCTGATTGGCATTGGTGCAATGGGCCGGCCGTTGGCTTCTGGCACCCCCTGGCTGGCCGGGGCCATTCTATTGCTGGGGCAAACCCTCTCGGGCTTTGGCAATACCGTTTACAACATCGGCTACGACAGTTTGGCCCAATCGCTCACCCCTGATGAGTTGCTTGGGCGCGTCAATGCGACAGGCCTGTTCATCGGCTACGGCGCTTTGCCGATTGGGGCGCTGCTGGGTGGATTGTTTGGCGAGTGGTTGGGATTGAGAACGGCCGTTGCCATTTCTAGCACAGGTTTGTTACTATCCGTCCTTTGGGTCTACGTTTCACCCTTGCATAAAAACCAAAAATCTGCGTAATCTGTGCAATCTGCGGATAAAAACCAAGGAGCACCGCATGAAAATTACCTCTGTAAAAACATTCGTCGTTGGCGTGCCACCGCCCCACTTTGGCGGACGGTACTGGATTTTCCTCAAGCTGGTCACCAATGGCGGTGTGATTGGCTACGGTGAAGTCTACTCCGTGCCTTTCCACCCCCACGTCGTCACCAAAATGATTGAAGACGTTTGCCAACGGCACGTCATCGGCGCAGACCCATTTCAGATTGAGCGGTTGTGGCGCATCATTTACTCTAGTGGCTACACGCAACGTCCCGATACTTCCATTTTGGGCATCCTCAGTGGCATCGAGATGGCCTGCTGGGACATCATTGGCAAAGAGGTGAACAAGCCCGCTTATGCCCTGCTGGGTGGTCAGGTGCATGAGAAGCTGCGCTCGTACACCTACATTTATCCTCAACCGGAAGACACAACCGATGTCTACCGGGATGCGGAGTTGGCGGCTAAGCGGGCAGTGGACTATGTGAAGATGGGATTTACGGCCGTAAAATTTGATCCCGTCAGCTACTATTCCGCCTTCGACCCGCGTCAGCTTTCCCTGGAAGCGCTCGACCACGCCGAAAACTTCGTCAAAACCCTGCGCGAAGCAGTGGGCAGCCGGACTGACCTGCTCTTTGGCACCCACGGCCAGATGACCCCTAGCGCCGCCATCCGCCTGGCCAAACGGCTAGAAAAATACGATCCCCTCTGGCTGGAAGAACCTACCCCGCCCGACAATCCTATCGAGATGGCCCAGGTCACCCGGGCTACCAGCATCCCCATCGCCACGGGTGAGCGGCTGGCCACCAAATACGAATTTGCCCAACTGCTGCACCATCGCTCCGCCGCTATCTGGCAGATGGCTTTGGGGCGCGTTGGCGGGCTGCTGGAAGGCAAAAAAATCGCCAGCATGGCCGAGGCCCATTACATCCAGATTGCCCCCCACCTTTACTGCGGCCCGATCGCCGCCGCTGCTGACATCCAGCTAAGCTCCTGCACGCCCAACTTTCTCATCCAGGAGAGCATCCTCACCTGGGGCGATTTTCACGCCACGGTGCTGAAGAAGCCGCTGCAATGGCAAGATGGCTACATCATCCCCCCCACCGAACCCGGCCTCGGTGTAGAATTGGATGAAACCATTCTGACTAACTACCCTTATGAGGGTGATAAACTCCATCTGGAAATGGTGGAAAATCCGGTAGGACTATGAACAAAGAAAATCAAAGCAATACAGTATTAATCGTTACTCTCGTGGCGGCAGGCTGCCTGGTGCTGCTTTGCGGTGCAGTTGCCATCGTCATCTTCTTTTTTGGCTTCTCCTCCCCATTCACGCATGAAGAGTCACCCACAGAAACTACATCTCTAAGTGCAGCCCAACTGGAACAATGTCGAGAACTTCTAGCGATTCAGCCTGATGCGGAAATTGAAGGGGAATATTACCTGTACACGCCAGGCTTTCTGGATGATTCACTGGAGTGCCATCTGCAAGCCCATGCCGACAGCCTGAAAGATATTTTTGACGTAAGCGTAGTCGATCCCAGCCTGACCACCGATCAAGAAATCGCGCCCGGTCGCTATGTGCGCCTTAAAATCGAAATCATCGAACCAGGGCTGTACCGTATCGAAGGGTTTTGGTTCCAAACGTAGATGTATGCAGGGGAGCAGGGGAGAAATCGCTTCCCCGGCCCCCCTGCTCCCGCTCGCCCCTGCTATTTCATTCGGAAAATTAACCCAGCAGGCCTGTAGTAATCAGGCGCAGGGCTATACCAAACAGGAACAAGTTGCTAAAGGCCAGCACCCACTGCCCCCGGTTAGAATCGTCGCCGCGCAGCGCGGTGAAGTAGATGAAGGGCAAAAAGACAATGACAAACGCACCGTAAAGCACATGGACTTCAGGGCGAGCCAGAGCCGAGAGACGGCCGTTCACCCACAAAATAATCCCAATAACCACCTGCAAAATAAACAACCCCTGCCCAATCGCCACAGCGCCCAGGTAACTACCGTCTACTGCCTGCCCACGAATCGCCCGCACCAGCCCCCAAAGACCAATGGCCAAAAAAAACATCCAGGCCATGTTCGACAGCCCTTCATGCAACACAACGACAAATCCCATCACAAACTCCTGAAAAGTGGTTGGTGATTAAATGCTGGCGGCTAGTGAAGGAAACCAGCCACTAACAAACTAACCACCAGACACAATAAATACTTCCATCAAACTCCACAATTGGTTACAATCGCACCCATATGAACAATTCGGCGACAGATCCAACAGAACGACAAGCCAGCGCTAATACCATTGCGTATGAAGAAGCGCTGGATTATCTCTATAGTTTTATCAACTTCGAGGCCAAAAAGCAGGACCGGTACATGGCCAATAAGCTGGACCATACCCGGCCTCGCCGCCTGATGGAAGCGCTTGGTAACCCTTACACGCAATATCCCGCTATCCATATTGCCGGAACCAAGGGCAAAGGCTCCACAGCGGCCATGTGTGCCTTTGCCTTGCGGGCAGCAGGCTACACCGTTGGCCTTTACACTTCCCCGCACCTGCAAGATTTTCGAGAGCGGATTCGTATTTTATCACCAGATGAGGCAGACGGCCGTATTTCTAAGCCCCAATTCGTCACCCAAATCAACAAACTGCGCGCTCTAGAAGCACAGTTCCCCGACATCACCTGGTTTGAGATTCTTACCGCCATCGCCTTTTTGCACTTTGCCGATAGTGGGGTTGATGTCGCCGTCGTAGAAGTAGGTTTGGGGGGGCGATTAGATGCGACAAATGTCCTCACCCCCCTCGTCTCCGTTATCACCCGGTTGAGCCTGGATCATACAACACTGCTAGGCAATACCTTACAACAGATTGCTTATGAAAAGGGCGGGATCATCAAATCTGGCATCCCGGTCATCACCGCCAACCAAGAACCAGAGGCTTTGGCCAGGCTGCAAGCCATCAGCCAGGAGCGGCAGTCGCCGTTAACCATTGTGGAACAGGATTGGAAATTTGCAGGAACGGCCGTTCCCCACCACCCCAGCCAGCAAAAACTCACCATCACCCACAGCCCCGCGCCTGAATTCATTCCACCCGACACCCAGTTTGACCTACCACTAGGGGGCGAACACCAGCTAGAAAATGCCACGTTGGCCCTGGTCGCCTTGCAGCATGTGCAACCCAATTTGCCCCGCCTGACGCTGGAAGCCCTACAAACGGGTCTGGCCCACGTCAAATGGCCCGGCCGGTTAGACATCATTCACCCTGGCGACGAACAAACGCCCACGCTGCTGGTCGATTGCGCCCACAACCCAGACTCGGCCCACAAGCTGCACGAGGCACTCGAACACAATTTCACTTACAATCGCCTCTGGCTCATCTTTGGCGCGCCAGCCGATAAAGATGTACTGCACATGCTGGCCGATCTGCTGCCGCTGGCCCATCACACCACGGTCACCACCGCCAGCCATCCCCGCAGCGCCACGCCGGAAGAGTTGGCAGAAATGAGCGCGGAACTTGGGTTTAAGGTAACGGCCGTTCCCGACATGGCCACTGCCCTCACCACAAACTGGCAGCAAGCCCAACCGGGTGATCTCGTCTGCGTTACCGGCTCAATTGTGGTCGTAGGGGATTTGCTAAATCAGTGGGAAAGCCTACAATCCCAATTACTCAATCACGCAATTACTCAAGCGGATTCTCGCTAGAGATTGGAGATTGGCAAATCTCTAATTTCCAATCTCCAGGCTCTTTTTCAGATTTCCATTGGAAGATAATTATGTCCCTAGATGAAGAATTTGGCTTTGGCCAATATCCAGATTTACTCGATGCCATGCCTGGTCTGGAAGATGATCTCTTCCCGCAGCGTGATGAAACGGCCGACGAAGATGGCCACATCGAGCTTGCCTTTTTGCCCCTGCGCGACATTGTGCTATTTCCGCAGATGGTTATGCCCCTCTTTGTCGGCCGAGAGCGGTCTTTGGCCGCCGTCAAAGCTGCCATCGCCAACGACGAGAACATGATCGTCGCCGCCCAACGTGACAGCGACGTCACCGATCCCGGGGCCAGCGACATCTACAGCCTGGGTACAGAAATCACCATCGGCAAAGCTCTTAAAATGCCAGACAACAGCACCAGCGTCCTGGCGCAAGGTCGCCGCCGCGTGGAAATTGTAGAATTCACCCAGTGGGACCCTTACATTCGGGTACGCGCCAAGGTTATTTATGAACCGCTGGAATGGGACCGCAACACGGAAGCCCTCATGCGCGCCGTCCTTACCTTGTTTGAGAAAACCGTCATGCTCAACCGCAACATGCCGGAAGATGCTTATACCTTCGCCATCAACATTGATGAGCCTGGCTGGCTGGCCGATTTTGTCGCTTCCACGCTTAATATTGCCATCGAAATGCGTCAAGACGTACTAGAAACCTTCGACCCCGGTGAGCGACTGCAAAAAGTGAGTTTGCTGCTGGCCAAAGAGCTGGAAGTGCTGGAGTTAGAAGACCAGATTCACTCTCGGGTGCAGCAAGAAATGGATCGCTCACAGCGGGAACATTTTCTACGTGAGCAGATGCGCGTCATTCAGGGTGAACTGGGCGAAGGCGATCTGTTCAGCCAGGAAATCACTGAGGTGCGCGAAATGGCCGCCGCCAAACCGCTGCCAGATGAGGTGCGGGCCAAGGTGGATAAAGAGATTGCTCGATTAGGTGCCATGCCGCCCATGTCGCCAGAAGTGGGCATCATTCGTACCTACATCGATTGGGTGCTCTCACTCCCCTGGCTAGAAACCTCTGAAGACAATCTAGATGTGGCCCACGCTGCCGAAGTGCTAGACAATGATCATTACGGCCTGGAAAAAGTGAAAGACCGTATTTTGGAGTACATCTCTGTTAAAAAGATTGCCTCTGACAAGATGCGCAGCCCCATTTTGTGCTTCGTTGGCCCGCCAGGAACCGGCAAGACGTCAATCGGCCGTTCCATTGCCAATTCGCTGGGACGGGAATTTGTACGCATCAGCCTGGGCGGTGTACGTGACGAAGCCGAGATTCGCGGCCATCGCCGTACGTATATCGGCGCACTGCCGGGCCGCATCATTCAGGCAATGAAACGGGCCGGGACGCGCAATCCCTTGTTCATGCTGGACGAGATCGACAAGCTGGGCAACGATTTCCGAGGCGATCCTTCTGCTGCCCTGCTGGAAGTGTTGGACCCAGAACAAAACAATTCGTTTGCTGACCATTATCTAGATTTGGATTACGATCTTTCACAGGTGTTATTTATCACCACGGCCAATTACCTGGACACGATTCCCCCAGCGCTACAAGATCGCATGGAAATTATCGAGTTTTCGGGTTATTTGGAAGAAGAGAAGCTGGAGATTTGCCGCCAGTTTTTGGTGAAACAGCAGTTGGAAGCGCATGGACTGGAAGACCTGGACCTGGAGATTACGGAGGATGGCTTGCAAGCGGTCATTCGAGAATACACGTTGGAAGCAGGGGTGCGTAACCTGGAACGCGAAGTGGCCAATGTGTGCCGCAAAATTGCCCGGGATGTCGCGGAGGAACGGCCGTATTCTAAAAAAATCACCGGTGAAGAGGTCAAAAATTTGCTTGGCCCGCCTCGCTTCTCGCAAGAAATGCTGCAAGATGAAGACCAAATCGGCATTGCTACGGGTGCGGCCTGGACCGCAGCTGGAGGCGACATCTTGTTCATCGAAGTGAACCTGATGCCCGGCAAGGGCAACCTGATCCTCACGGGCCAGCTGGGCGATGTGATGCAGGAAAGTGCCCGCGCCGCCCTTACCTACACGCGCAGCCAGGCAGAGCAGCTAGGTATCGACAGCGAGCGGTTTGAAAAGACCGACATCCATATCCACCTGCCAGAAGGAGCTGTACCAAAAGATGGCCCATCTGCAGGGGTGTCCCTGGCCACGGCGCTTATTTCGGCCTTCACCACCCGACCCATCTACCGCGACGTCAGCATGACTGGTGAAACGACGCTACGTGGCCGCGTACTGCCCGTGGGCGGCATTCGCGAAAAAGCGCTGGCAGCGCGCCGGGCTGGCATCAAAAAATTTATTCTGCCCAAGAAAAACGCGCGGGATTTGGAAAACATCCCAGAAAAACTACGCGAAGATTTAGAATTTGTGCTGGTAGAAAAGGTGAATGAGGTTATCGCAGCGGCGATGCATCCGGCCAAAAGTACGGTGAAGAAACGGCCGTCTCGCCAACACCCTCCCTTGCCTAAAATCCCCCCGGCAGGGACACCACCTTCCTAAGCATACAAAAACAAAAGAGATAAGTAGACTTTTACTTTCCACTTATCTCTTTTTCCCTTTGATTCCTCTTCTTTTTAATACTTTTGGGTATTGACCGACCTGCTAGCGGCGTCTGTTATGAGGATGCGGATGGCCTTCGGTTCTGCCGAGAAACGGCATCGATTACAACTGCCAGTAATAAAACAAACCCCGTAATAATAAATTGCACACCAGCATCCAATCGCAATAGTCCCATCCCATTTTCCACACTGGCGATGACCAAAGCGCCCAACAATACACTGGAAACCCGGCCATTGCCGCCAAACAAACTGGTTCCACCAATAACGGCCGCAGCAATTGCGTTTAACAGCAAATTACCACCGCCAGCGGCCGTATCAACCGAGCGCAATCTTGAAGCCAAGACAATGCCGCCCGCACCGGCCATCAAACTGGAGATCATAAAGACCAGGACCAAGACACGCTTAACGTTAATACCAGCACGACGTGCCGCTATTTTATTATCACCAATGGCGTAAACATAGCGACCAAACTTGGTTTTACCCGCCAGAAGCGTAAAGCCAGTCAACAGAATGAGCAGCAAAACACCTGCAAAGGGAACCCCGCGATCCTGGTTGCAAACAAAAACCACACCACTGGCAAGTCCACCCAAGAATAGAATTCTCAGCAGCACAATCACCCCTGGCTCTTCCACAAGGCCCTGGTGGCGACGGACAAGCCAATGCTGCACCTGATAAAAGGCAAATGTAATCGTGGTGAAAATGGCGACCGCCCAGCCCCAGCCTGGATCGAGAAAATAATTCGCAATGCCCACAATCACATCGTTTTGAATAATGACCGTTCCAGAAGTGCCAATGAGCACCAAAACTGTACCATTCCAGGCGATTAGGGCAGCCAGGGAAACAATGAATGAAGGTACCTGGAAGGTGGTAATGATGATGCCATGCAAAACACCAATCCCAGCAGCAAGAACGAGCGCAACAGAAACGGCCGCATACCAGGGCCAACCCGGTGGTTCTTGTAGCTGCAATACCATAAAAACGGCCGCCACGGCACTTACATAGCCAATAGATAAATCAATTTCGCCAACAAGCAACACATACACCACGCCAATGGCAATCACCGTATAGCCGGCCATTTGCACAATCAGATTGACAAAGTTACGTGCGGTCAAAAAATTTTGGTTTTGCGATTGAAAGATGAGCGCGATCACAATTAGACCCAATATGGTCGGCAAAGATCTAATTTCACCAGAGCGTATTCTAAGTAAGTAATTGCGGATGTAATCAATTGTAGGCAACGTTTTTCCCAGGGTTGTTGGCTGGTTTTCCAGGGAATTCAGGCTTTCATTCACAGGCACACTCTTTGGATTCGGCCGTTTTTAGTCGTGCCGTCTGGTAAATAGCCAACCTAATAAGATCATTTTTCACACAAATCTTATTCGTGAACACATTCTGAGGCAAAGATTGGATGCTATTATCGGTCCGCTGGACAGTATTGAACGTATTCCCCCACACAAATTTCCTCCCAGGTACGAAACTTGTCAGCAATAACTGTTTGGGAAATGTTATCGGCCGTCACAGCCAAAGGGGTGAGCTTGATGAAGGGAATGTAGTTTTGTCCGTTAAATATGGTTTCACTGGCCAAACTCGCCGCATCAGCCCCTTGCAACAAAGCAATGGCAGCATGCGCAGCCGCTTCTGCCTGTAGCTTTATTGGTTTATACACCGTCATCGTTTGCCAACCAGCCAAAATATTTTGAATGCTGCCCACTGTGGCGTCTTGTCCGCTTAACGGAATTGGGTCTAATCCTTGGGTTTTGAGGGCGGCAATCACCGAATTGGCCAACCGATCATTACCCACGATCGCCGCATCGACGTCCCCGTTTGTAGCCGTCAAAATTTGTTCGACAACAACAAGCGCTTGTTGATAATCCCAGTCTGGCACAGCCTGGTCACTGAGTAACACCCAGTCACCTGACTCATAATAAGGTTTTGCCACAGAATAGTAGCCCTCACGAAACATGGTCGCATTATGATCTGTTGGCGAGCCATTTAATTGGATAATTTGTTTGGGGTCTGCCTCAAGACTATTGATGATTGGTTCTAACGTTTCCGTCATTAAACGGCCGACGGCCACATTATCAAATGAGACATACAAATCAGCGCCTGGGCCTTCAATCGTTAATCGATCGTAATCAATCACAATAACACCAGCCTCTCTTGCCTGAGCAATAATAGCTGACGCCGAACCACTATCTAAATTGGTGATTAAAAGGACTTTGGCTCCGTTGGTAATGGCCTGTTCCGCCTGGGTTTGCTGCACTCGGGCATCGCCACTGGCATTAACAATATTGTAGGGCACACCGGCTGCTTCAAAGGCCTGTTCAAAGTAACGCCGATCATCATTTTCCCACCGGGCAGACGAAATGCTATCGGGAAGCAGAACCGTTATCATGTCTTCGCTGGGGGAACGGCCGTTTTCATCAGAAGCACGCGTGCAGGCCACAAGTAGGTTAGTCAGCAAGAGTAATACCAATAGCGTATATGTCCGTGACACGGCCGTTTGCCCCCAGCTTAGCTGCTCATTTCAAAAACCCGACAAATCCTCATACAATAAAAGCAGGCTCCTGAACGTGATCAGCCCTTCTTCTTAAATGTTACATCGGCATAAACAGCCAACACCAGCACAATACCTTTTAGCAGATATTGCCATGCCGGAGCAACGTTTAATACTTGCAACCCGTTGGACAAACTGGACATGATCAAGGCCCCAATGAGCGCTCCCCAAATTGTACCCACGCCGCCCAGCGTAGAAGTACCGCCCAAAATAGCCGAGGCAATCGCATCCAATTCATAACCCTGACCAGCAGCGATGGTACCGTACCCCACATAAGAGGCTAAAACAACACCGGCCACACCGCACAGAAAACCCATCAACACAAAAACCAAAAAGACATTTTTGCGGATGTTAATACCAGACAGGCGAGCAGCATCTCGATTACCGCCAATGGCGTAAGCATAACGGCCAAAGCGCGTATTCATGGCCATGTAACTCAAAATAATTGAGGCCACAGCCAACAAAAGCACAGGGAACTGAATACCGTTGTATTTGTTGACAACAAAGACATAGCCAATCACTAAAAGGGCAAAGAAAGTTGTCAATCCCAGGTCTAGATAAATATTGGACAAATCAAACCCATGGGCCTTTTTTCGCTGCCGGCTGCGGAACATACTGAAGTACAAGGCCACCACAACCAAGGCGGTAACGATCCAGCCACTTGTGGTACTCAAATAGCCCTGGGCAATATAAGACAGCCCTGGTTGGTTGGCCGGAATGGTTTTCCCTGCGGTGCGCCACAAAATAGCCCCATTCAGAATAAACATGCTGCCCAAAGTCACGATAAAAGATGACACGTTCAGGTGAGCGATAATGTAGCCTTGTACGACACCCCATAATGCACCAACGGCTAAACCCAGAATGATGGAAAGCGCAGCCGCCAAAATGGGTTGGTCAGGGAAATACTGAGGCCAGACATCTGCCTGGAGATAAGCAACGACGACCGATACAAACCCGGCCAATTTACCAACAGACAAGTCAATATTGCCGGTGACAATAACCAAAACCATACCAATGCCCATGAAGGCCGTCACAGTCATTTGGCGGAAAAGGTTAGAAAAATTTTGTGGGCTTAAGTAACGGCCGTCTGTCAGAAATGCAAAAAATATCCAAATAAAAACCAACGCCAGGATAATGGCATACGTCTGAATATTCTGCCGAAAAAGGTCAGCCAGATTTGATGTAGATTCTTTCGTTTTGGTGGGGACAGCTAGTTTCATGGAAAGTCTCCTCTCGTTTGGTTTCAGCCAATATCTGTGGCCAAAGCCATGATTTTTTCCTGTGTTGCTTCAGCGACATTGAGCATGCCGTTTGAGTGGCCTTCATGCATAACCATGATGCGGTCACTCATCCCCAACAC
The DNA here is from genome assembly GCA_050292445.1 of Promineifilaceae bacterium (SeqCode). Classification (GTDB taxonomy): domain Bacteria; phylum Chloroflexota; class Anaerolineae; order Promineifilales; family Promineifilaceae; genus Leptofilum. Next base: position 11,375 of record JBNKLQ010000126.1, read on the forward strand.
CTCTTCTAATTCGCTTGAAATCATAATGATTGAGACACCTCGTTCGGCTAATTCATTCATTAATTTATAAATCTCATATTTAGCCCCAACATCCACACCTCGTGTGGGATCATCCATGATCAGGACCTTGGGCTTGGACATAAGCCACTTAGAAATAACGACTTTTTGTTGGTTACCGCCAGAAAGCGAAGTGCAAGGCACCTGCAGATTAGGCGCTTTGATCGCCAAACTTTTGGCTTGTTTCATACTGGCATCCAGTTCCGCATCTTTATCCAGGCGGAAAAATCCAGCAAATTGGTTTAAATTGGGTAAGGAAATATTTTCTAAAATCGATTGGATAAGAACTAAGCCTTGACCTTTGCGGTCTTCTGGAACCAGGCTGATACCATGTTCAATAGCATCACGGGCGTTGTTAATTTTAACTTCCTTATCTTCTAAACGGATTTGACCTTCGGTAACTTTGCCGTATTCGCCAAATATTGTTGTTACCAACTCGGTTCTTCCAGAACCCATGAGCCCGGCAATCCCTAAAATTTCCCCCCGACGCAGGTCAAGGGAGGCACCATTTACAACTTTACGGCTGGGATTATTGGGATCAACGGCATGAAGATCGTTTACCTCAAACATAATTTCGCCCGGCTGACGATTGCCTTTGGGAAAACGCTCTTTCATCTGACGGCCAACCATGTAGTTAACTAACATTTCTTCCGTTAATTCACTGGTTGGTTTAGTTATAACTTTTTCACCATCACGCAGCACGGTGACATTGTCCGTTATACGGAAAAATTCATTTAGCTTATGCGTTATGTAAATGCAAGTAACGCCATGTTCCTTCAATATTTTCAGGATTTCCATCAACTTGTCGATTTCAGCTTCAGTTAAGGCGCTGGTCGGCTCGTCTAAAATAAGCACCTGGGCGTCTTCGGAAAGCGCCTTAGCGATTTCGACCATTTGCATTTTACCCACACCCAGCGTTCGAACAACAGATCGAGCGGAAACGCCGAGGTTGTAGCGTTGTAGAATTTCTCTCGTGTCGGCGTAGACTTTATTCCAGTTGACTGTTCCCATTTCGGTGGGCTCTTTCCCCAGGTAGACATTTTCACCAACTGTCATGCTGGGAACAAGGGTCAACTCTTGGTGAACGATTGCGATGCCCAACTCACTGGCCTGACGAATAGCACTGTGTTCAAGTTTTAAATCCTGGCCGTTGTAAACGATATTGCCACTATAGGTGCCATAAGGATAAACGCCGGATAGAATTTTCATTAAAGTCGATTTGCCAGCCCCGTTTTCGCCACAAAGACCATGAATCTCGCCGCGTTTTATTTGGATGGACACATTACTCAGTGCAGTAACGCCAGGAAATTCTTTTGTAACGTTTTGTATATCAAGGATGATATCGTCGCTCACTGAACTCTCCTCCAGTGTGTGGTTGATTGTTCCATCTGATGGTTATACTCGCGGTAGGCACTTTCTAACCAAGTTACCTCTGGTAAAAATGTAAGATTATGCCCTTAGCAAGTATAGCTTAAGTTTAACCACGCTTTCTCATCTATTCCCGAATTCCCCCAGATTATTTGATTATCATAGCCTTGTTGGGTCTGGGGGATCTTTCTGGCGGATAGGGTATGAGTAAAGCGAATTTTATACGATTCCCACATTTTTACACAGACCCGGCTCCCTGCAATGAAGAAGGGAGCCGGGTGATTTCGTTAGATGATGCTGAAGTTACGGCCGTTCTGGACGGTCACCTTCAGGAATGTCACGATACACATCATCGTAGCTCTGGAATTCACTGGCAACCACCAGGTCATAAGCGTTTTCAGCATTGACCTGCTGCACAGGCAGGAAGAAGCATTCTACTTCGCCCTCTTGGGTTGGGTCATTGGTCAATTCCGCCATGGTATAGCTTTGCAGCCCATCCACAGCTTCGCCCTTGATCAACTGGTCCATCATGTTGACGGCCAACGGAGACAGGTCACGGATATCTTTGAGGATGGAGACGGTCAGCTCGCCTTTGACGATGCTGTTCACACCATCAGCGGTGGCATCCTGGCCAGAAATCGGTACGGAGCCAGCCAAACCTTGGGCTTTCATCGCTTGCAGCGCGCCCAAAGCGGTACCGTCATTAGAGGCAACCACGGCATCGATGTCGTTACCGGTAGCCACGAGAATATTTTCCATAATCTTCAGGGCATTGGCTGCATCCCAGTTGTCTACCCATTGGTCGGCGACGATTTCAATCTTGCCAGCTTCAACGTAGGGATCAACGATTTCATCTTGACCTTGACGGAAGAGGATGGCGTTGTTGTCGGTGGGGGAACCACCCAGTTTCACGACGCGGGCCGGACCATTGGCAGCCACATCCCAATTCTCGATGTCCAGGGCTTCCATCACGCCCAGCGCTTGCTGGCGACCCACTTCAACGTTGTTGAAGGAAAGGTAGGCAGCAATGTCGGGGGATTTGATGAGGCGATCATAGGCCAATACTTTTACACCAGCAGCGGCAGCATTAGCTACGGCCGTTGACAGCGCATCACCATCTTCAGCAATAATAATCAACCCGGAAACACCCTGGCTGACCATATTGTCGATCTGGTCGATTTGCAGTTTGACGTCATGATTGGCTTCTTGGGACAATACTTCATAACCCAGGTCTTCTAACAAACCACGCATCAGTACTTCTTCGTTCTTCCAACGCTCAGTAGCGAAGTCAGAGAAGGACAGACCCACTTTCAAGGGTTCGCTCATCGTTTCTTCAGCCGGAGCAGCGGATTCTTCACCAGGTCGTGCTGGGCGGTCACCCTCGGGGATGTCACGATACACATCATCGTAGCTCTGGAATTCACTGGCAACCACCAGGTCATAAGCGTTTTCAGTATTAACCTGCTGCACAGGCAGGAAGAAGCATTCCACTTCACCTTCTTGTGTCGGGTCATTGGTTAATTCGGCCATGGTATAGCTTTGCAGCCCATCCACAGCTTCGCCCTTGATCAGCTGATCCATCATGTCGACGGCCAACGGAGACAGGTCGCGGATATCTTTGAGGATGGAGACGGTCAGCTCGCCTTTGACAATGCTGTTCACACCGTCAGCGGTAGCATCCTGGCCGGAAATCGGTACGGAACCAGCCAAACCCTGGGCTTTCATTGCCTGCAGCGCACCCAAAGCGGTGCCGTCATTGGAGGCAACCACAGCGTCGATGTCATTACCAGCGGCCACGAGGATGTTCTCCATAATCTTCAGGGCATTGGCAGCATCCCAGTTGTCTACCCATTGGTCAGCCACAATTTCGATTTTGCCTGCTTCGACGTAGGGCTCAACGATTTCATCCTGACCCTGACGGAAGAGGATGGCGTTGTTGTCGGTGGGAGAACCACCCAATTTCACGACGCGGGCCGGGCCATTGGCGGCTACGTCCCAGTTCTCGATGTCCAGGGCTTCCATGACGCCCAGCGCTTGCTGGCGACCCACTTCAACGTTGTTGAAGGAGAGGTAAGCAGCAATGTTGGGGGATTTGATGAGCCGGTCATAGGCCAATACTTTTACACCAGCAGCGGCAGCATTATCTACGGCCGTTGCCAATGCATCACCATCTTCAGCAATAATAATCAACCCGGCAACACCCTGGCTGACCATATTGTCGATCTGGTCGATTTGCAGCTTGACATCATGATTGGCTTCCTGCGACAGGACTTCGTAGCCCTTGGCTTCCAACAAACCACGCATCAGCACTTCTTCGTTCTTCCAACGCTCAGTAGCGAAGTCAGAAAACGACAGGCCGACTTTGACGGTTTCACCCGTTGCTTCATCAATAACGGGTTCAGACGTAGGGGCAGCCGGTTCGTCTGTAGCCACAGCGGCAGGTTCTTCCGTTTCGCTGCCACCGCAGCTAATTAAAAGTAGCATGGCCAGAACGGCCGTAAATAAAAACAAAAATCTACTATATTTGGATTTCATATCTTCCTCCTTGATTTGGGCGATTTAGCCAAAAATAGTTAGCTCCTCCTATTAAAACTTAACAAAAAACAGCTGTACACCCTCATCTCCCTCTCATTTCATGAGGGAATCCCCCCTATTCATTAGGGGAATCCCCTATTTCAAGGTGAGAGGTATGGTAGTAGGCATAAATAGATTCCAATGGCATAATAAACAGATGGAAACAGCACGTGTGCTTTTGGCTGATGATCACGCTGTCGTCCGTACTGGCATTCGTACCGCTCTAGAAGATTTACCTAACCTGGAGATTGTCGGTGAAGTTGGCGACGGAAATGAATTAATTCAGGCGCTGGAGCAGTTAAAGCCTGCCTGTTTATTAATTGACGTCACCATGCCAGACTTTGAGCCAATTTCCACCATCAGATGGATTCGCGCCCGCTATCCAGACCTTACGATTTTGGTCGTTAGCGCCTACGATGACGATATTTACGTTCAAGGCTTATTGAGTGCAGGTGTCAACGGATATCATCTAAAAGATCAGCCCTTAAACGATTTAAGATTGGCCGTAACGCGTGTTCTCTCTGGAGAACGCTGGATATCGAGCACCTTGCTAGACAAATTACTCAAGCCCCAAACAGTAGATAACCATCTGCCCCAACTGTCTTCCCGCCAGCAAGATATTTTGCGCCTGTTAGTCGATGGACTTGATAATCGGTCAATTGCCCAAGAACTAAATTTGAGCATTAAAACCATCGAAAATCATTTAACACGCCTATACCGGCAATTGGGTGTTCATCATCGACTGGCGGCAGCCAGCTTTGTTCACGAACATCCCGAACTGCTCGCCCACTCCGGCATAATGGCCCAAAAGGAGCCAGTACAGGTTCAACTGCCAGTTGACCAACAGACAGCCATTCTGGTCGTGGACGACAACAAACGGTACCGCAGCCAATTGCGCCGGATGATTGGCAAAGTACAGCCTAACGCGATGATTTATGAAGCGGGCAACATGGCCGAAGCGCTGCACCTGGTAGAAAAAGTTGTACCCTGGCTTTCTTTTGTAGATGTGGTCCTGGCCGATGAAGACGGAATCATTTGTACCAGACGTATTAAATCAAAGTTCCCCGCCTCACGAGTTGTGTTAATCAGTGCTTATCCAGATCGTGAATTTCATCGCCGAGGTTTAGAGGCTGGGGCTATCGCGTTTTTGGATAAGAAGGATTTGGACGCAGCCACCCTGCGTCAGATCATTCAAGATGCGGTAGGCTAAGGTTAATGGCCACTCAACCCCTCTTGCGCGCCATTGGCATCTCAAAACAGTATGGCAGTCTGACTGCTCTGCAAAATGTCAGTCTGGAAATCAGGCCCGGAGAAGTAGTTGGCCTGGCCGGTCGCAGCGGCGCTGGTAAATCC
>JBNKLQ010000127.1:0-16422 GCA_050292445.1 Promineifilaceae bacterium (SeqCode)
CTGCGCGCCCGCAGCACCGATAAAGGTACGTCATCCTCATTGATGAAACGCACCTTTTCCCGCAATATCCCCAGGCGATGCTGTCCCTCTTGCGTGCGGATAGTGATACGCCGGTCAAACAAATGATTTTCCAGCCGTTTGGCAAACACAATGCGGCTGATCTCTTTGATGCGATCCTTAAACATGTAGCCAATCACCAGAGCGATAAAGAAAGGCAACGTAAAATTGCCGTAGGCCGACTGAAAATAGAAGGCAACGGCCGTTGCAAAAATCATCGCCAAACCCGCTGCAAGCGACAAAATGAGCTGCTCCAAATATCGACCATCTGGCCGCACATCGGTATTCAAAAAGAGCACGCTGGAAGCATATTTCTTCAGAATTGAGGCACGGTAAAGGTACGTTTCATTGTCGCGATCCTCGACCAAGATCGATTCATAGCCGCGCGTTTTGCGGTATTTCGTTTCGCGAATTGTTAGTTCGCTCAGGGCATGCTTGTAATCTTCCCGATTGGTCTTCTTTAAATATTCATCCACAATCTGGAACATCTCCACCGCACTTTCCTCAATCAAAATGCTCAGCGATTCATCCGTAAACATGAAGGCGGTGAAGACGGCTGGCGGCACATTTGGCAAGTTAAAGTCGGCCAGCAAGGCACGGTATCGTTCTGTGACGTGAGCTGCCTCTGTAATAAATTCATCGACCAGATTGTGAACCAGGTAATGGGTTTTGCCATGCGCTGTGGCCTGCACCTCGGCCACGCGCCGCTCAATTAGAATAAAATGTTCGCGCAGGGCACTCTTGAGCATGGCGCTGAGCAGCTTCATTTGGGTCACCAGCTGTTCATGCGCGGCTGGATCGCTTAGCCAATCGGCGCTACGTACTATTTTTTCGATGATACACAGCGGCGAGCGGTCACCCTCGGTGAATTCCCGCAGGTTCAGGCTGGGGGTTTTCAGGCGAATATGGCTTTGTACATCCTGATAAAACGTCTGCTTGGGGTAGGTTTGCGGCGTAATGCCCAGACTTTGCGGCACAAAAAAGTAAGTGGCAATCTGGTAACGTGTTTTTTGATCGGCGTGCAGTTCATAATCCAGCTTGATTTCAATTTGATACTGATCATGATGCTTCACCGATTGCTGGATTGTTTCAAGCATACGGCTGTTCCTCTAAAAATAAAGTTGTTCCTTTATAACAACCTGCTCTTGTCATTCCCGCACAGGCATGACAGTTGGCTGGTTGGGTTCATAAGGGATGCGAAAAGATCGTGAGTTATGAGAGTATCCATAATTGCCTCGGTTCGTTGGGAGATTAATGTTGCAGAATTTCAGGGAATGGTCAACAGTTGATTGGCAGACACGGCCGTTTCCTCCCACACCCCATCACGCCAGGTTACCCGCACCCAGGCGGCTTCGTCAAATTCACCCAGGCCAAAATGCAGCCGGGGGTCTTCAGACGCCAGGTAGCTGCTGCCCACATGCCATTCCCGCATCAGGGAACGGCCGTCTGGCAACACCACCTCCACCACGGCACCGGGATAAAAACCATCGAGCTGAATTTGCAGCCAATTGCCCGGCGCATAATTGTTTTGCAGCAGGGCAGGCGCGCCACCAATCGTGTTGATGGCTACGTCCAGATCGCCATCGTTGTCATAGTCAGCCATGGCGCTGCCCCGCGCCAGCAGCGGACCGACACCGTCTTCATGCAGCCCCACCGGGCGCGTCCATTCGCGGAACTGGCCCGGCTTGCCTTCCTGCTGCATGTTGCCGTAAAAGCGCACCAGTTCAGGATCGCTGGCCAGGTTAGAGACGGGCACACGGCCGTTTACCGTCATAAGATCTATATCGCCATCCTGGTCAAAATCGGCAAAGTGGGTGCCCCAGCCGGTCATATTGTTGCCCAGGCCGCTGATGCCGATGCGGTAGGTGCTGTAGCGGAACACCAGCTCACCCCGGTCGTCCATCTCATTGCGGTAGAGGGCGTTGAGTTCGGCTTCCCAATTGGTGACAAACAGGTCAAAACGGCCGTCGCCATCATAATCGCCGCCAGTCACGCCCATGCCGCTGCCGGAGTCACCAATATCGGCCGTCAGGCTTAAATCTTCAAAATGGAATCCGGCACGGCTGTTGTCGGGAACAGCCGTGTACATGCGGTTGGGTTGGCCGTCGTTGGCAATGTACAGTTCAAGACGGCCGTCATTGTCCAGATCGCTAAAAATGGCCCCCAGGCCGCGCTCTTCACGTTCTAAGCCAACCAAATCGGCCACCTCGCGGAAAGTGCCGTCGCCGTTATTGAGATACATGCGGTCCGGCAAGCCGTAATAATCTTGCGGAAATGCGCCGCTGGGATGGGGAATCTTGTTTTCCAAATTGATGTAGGCCGCCACGAACAGATCGGGCCAACCGTCGTTGTTGAGATCGGCCACAGCGGAAGCGGTGTTCCATTCCGGTGCAGCGACGCCAGCAGCAGCACCGCCCTCCACAAAAGTGCCATCTCCCTGATTCCACAGCAGCTGGTTTGGCCCATCGGCCGTCACATACAGATCGGGCCAGCCATCCAGATTAAAGTCGGCGGCAATGCAGCCATTGCCGCGCAGGGCCAGATTGGTGCCGGTTTGCGCCGAAACATCGCTGAATTGCCCTTCCTGATTGCGGAAGAGGGCGTTGGTCGGCAGGCCACCGTTTGCTTGCCAGTAATCAATCTCATCTTCGGCATAGCTGTTCACCAGATACAAATCCTGCCAGCCGTCCTGATCGTAGTCGATCCAGCACAGGCCCGCGCCCATCATGGCTACTGGATCAGCTGGGATGGCGGTGCGGAACGCGCCGTGCTGAAAGTTTAGCCCCACCTGCGCCGCCACATTGGTGAATTGCAGCGAGGTGATTTCGGTGGGATCGGGTGTGTTGTCGGAAGCGGCCGTATTCCCCCCATCCGCCACGCCCGCAGGCACCGTCAACCCCGTGGGCACTGGGTCAAGCGGCAAACCGCTGGGCACAATATCAGGGGTGAACGCATTCAAATCAACCGCTGCCGGGTCCGTGAGTGCCTGCAAAAAGGTCACCAGATCGGCAATTTCCTGCTCGGTGAGGGGCAGGCCATCTATCAGTTCTGGAGCGGCGGTGGTGAGCTGATCATCGGGGTTGTACGGCCGTACGCTGCTGTAAAAGGCGGGCGGCAAAAATTGGCTGGGATCGTAGCTGGCGGCCATGTTGGCCATGTCGGCATGATGAGCAATCGCCAATTCCAGCGTGGGGTACGCTCCGCTGTGGAAATAGGGCGCGGTCAGTTCCACATTGCGCAGCGGCGCGGTACGGAAGGTGAAGCGGTCGCGGGCATCAAAGGTGAATCCGGCGCGGCCCCAATCATCGCGGCCGTCCGGCCCCTGCCCTTTGCCCGGCCCCAATTGGGGCACCAACAAATTGTAGAATTGCAAATCGGTAAACAAATCACCCGCGTGGCAAGATGAACAGTTAACGGCCGTATTGCTCTCGCCATAAAAAATGAGCGCACCCCGCTTTTGCTGCTCAGTCAGGGCGGTGCTATCCCCGGCCAGATAATCATCCCAGGGTGCATCAGTCATGATAAATTGGCGTTCAAAAGCAGCGATGGCAGAGACAACGGCCGTAATGTCTGGCGTCGGCGTACCAAAGAGCGCTTCAAACTGTTCCGCATAACCCGGAATCTGCGTCAGGCGGCTCATCAACTGGCGGCGCACCCGCTCCGGCGGCAAATGGCCCAGCGTGGCTCCGGCCATCTCGTGCAGGCTGGTGACGGGGAACATCGCCTGGGCGGCCAGGGCATCGGTGAGCTGGCGCTGGTTGACATTGTCCTCCAACGTAGTGACCACCCCAGCATAACCATCCACACGGCCGTCCCAAAACTGAACAGGCAGCAAAGCACTGTTCAAAACGGTGGGCGAATTGCGCGGCACAAACGCGCCAACAAACGGATTGTGTACCGTGACGTTGTCTTCTTCAGCTCCCAGGCTCACCGTTTCCACAAATTGGCGCTGCGGCCCCAAGCCCTCGCCGCCAGTGCCGATGGGCAGCGCCCGGCCATCACCCATTGCCAGGGCGGGATGGTGGCAAGTGGCGCAGCTAATGTTTTGGTCGCCAGACAGCACCGGGTCAAAAAAGAGTTGCTGGCCCAGCTTTACTAATGCGTGATCGTCTTCGGGGATTTCCTGGCCGGGATACGGCCGTAAATCTTGCTGCGCAATGACAGCGCGCAGAACCGTATCCAGATCCTCAAATGATTGGCGCGTGGGGGAAACGGCCGTGCTCTCATCCGGCGAGGAAAGGGTTTCTGCTTCAGGCTGCCCCCAATACACCTCGATGATATTGCCCTCAAACACCTGGCTGATGAGCAGCGAGCCATCGGCGCGGGGCAGCACCGAGGTGGGGAAGTTCAAGCCATCCAACACCAGTTCTGTGGAACCATTGGAGAAGACGCGGCTAAGACGGCCGCTGTTGGCCTGGTAGCCCATGCCGCTAAAGCAGGAAGCGTCCGGGCGGAATTTGGCAAACTCCAGCAACCAGATGGTGCCATCCGGTCCACGCGCCACGTCGATGGGCATGTTCAGCCCGTCTGTGACGATGCGTTCGTGGCGATTTTCGTCGATGGCGACCAGCTGCCCACTGTCCGCAGGGTACGGGCAGCCGCCAAAGAGCGTCACAAAATATTCGGGGCCAACGCGCTCAATACCCGTGGGCACCGGATCGATGGTGCCATTATCGACGTGAATGGACGAAAAACGGTGGAAAAAGCGGGTAGTGCCGTCTTCGGTTTCTTTGGCTACGCCGTTGCCGCTGGCGTCGCTCACCACGGGCACGCCATCGCCATCAAAAGTCATATCGAACGGGTTGATAAGCTGGACGTTGTTGAGTGGCTCCATCCGCAAGGTCATACTTTCGGCAGTGATGGGGGTTTCCGGCAGAGTGAACCCCCCGGAGGCAGGCAGTGCATAGAGTGCGCCAAGGTTGAAGTAGGCGGTGTAGAGTGTACGGCCGTCTGGCGACAATTTCACAAAGGGCACACCGGATAAATCGCCAGAATCTCGTCCACTGGGTAGGCCGCTAATCAAACGCCCCACCTGCCCATCTGGCATAATCAGCGACACACCCGCCGAAAAATCATTGTTGCCAGTGCCTTCTTCGGCGACTAAAACACCCCCGTCTGGCATTTCAGCCATCCCAGCGGGATTTAGCAAACCATGGGCAAACTCACGCGTGAGCAGTACCGGTTCGGGTTCGGGAGCGGGCTGGCAGGCAGCAAGTAAAAAAAGCAGGAACATAGCGGTCCACAGAGGAACCACAGAGCTACGCCGAAAAGAGGTTTCTAATCGGGTTTTATCAAAGATTTCGCAGATTGGGCAGATTAAAAAAACTTTTAAATCTGTGAAATCTCCAATGATAAGTCTCCACAAATTTGAATTTAACATTAGGGCAAGTTTAACAGGAGATCCGGGCGATCCGAAATGATGCCATCGACGCCCCAATCAATCAAGCGCTGCATATCCTCGGTCTCGTTGACGGTCCAGGGAATGACGGCCAGCCCTTCCTCGTGTGCTTTGGCCACCAATTCGGCCGTGACGTCCCGCTGGTTGGGGGACCAAATGTTGAATTTATAGGCAGCGTACACATCCAGCTTGGCTTCGCCGCCAGTGGTGAGGGCCGCCAGGCGAATCTCGCTATCAATTTCACGGATGGTGCGCAAGGAGCGGTGGTCAAAGCTTTGAATGATGACGCGATTGGTGAGGGAACGGCCGTTTACAATCTCAAGTATCGCCAATTCAAACGGCCCCGCTTCACCACCGGTAAAGCCATCATCAATATACTCAGGATGGTCTGCTTCTCGCTTAGTTTCGATGTTGAACTGCACCACTGCGGCATTGCTGCGCTGCGCCTCGGTTTTTAGCTCTGAGTTGGCATATGCTTCCACAAAATCGAACAGTTCGTTCAGGGTGATGATGCGGTAGTCATTCCCAGCGAGTTGGCTGGATACGGCCGTTTGCTCTGGAAAGCGGTCACTGTCAGGGTTCAAATCACAAATGTATGACTGCACCACCGACAGCGGCTGCTGGCTAATAAAAATGCGCCGCAGTGGATTACGCGGATCGGGTGCGTCCGGGTCCGCCGAATCGTCTGGCAGGCGACATTTGCTGTCGTCAAGGATGGGATCGTGCCACACCACCACTTCACCATCCTGGGTAAAGTGCAAATCCAGCTCCAGGGTGGTCACACCTAAATCGAGGGCGGTTTCAAACGCTGGCAGCGTGTTTTCGGGCCGCAAGCCGCGCGTCCCACGGTGACCTTCGGCATCAAAACCGGGTGGCAAGTTGGCAGTACCAACAAAAGTAGAATATGTTATGTCAGAGGCCATCGTTTCTGGCTGTTCCGTCTGGCTGGCCGAACCACAGGCAAAAAGAAAAAGCGGCAGCGTAAACAAAACCAAGCATTTTAGCCACCGTTTGCACCGTGTTTGCATTCGTTTTAATTTAGGCATAGTCGTAGGTCAATTTTTAAAAATTGACCCACAGAAAGGCTGCCCGATCTCTTTGATCGGGCAGCCTTTTTAAACCAAATCCGGGTGATTATTCGAAGAAAGCATTGTAGTCGGACAGTTCCTGATTGGCTTTTTCAGCGGCAGCGTCCAGGGCTTCCTGGGCCGTCAAGCCGTCATCCAACACACCACTGTAAGCTTCTACAATCAAACGACGAATGGCTGGGGATGGTCCCGCACGGCCGCCCAACACAGCGTAATTCGGGCTGCCGTCATCCAGCGTGGTTTTGGTGGTTTCCAACTGGTTGATGGCGGTAACGAAGTTCGGGTTTTCTTCCCAGAAGGTTGTCAACTCAGCATTGCCGCTGATGTCGGTGCGTACCGGGAAGTAGCCGGTGCCAGTGTGCCAGGTCACCTGCTGGGCCTCCTCAGCCATGAACTTCATGAACTGCCAGGCAGCGGCGTTGGTTGCGTCGTCGCCAGAGTCAATGAGCCACAGAGCGGCACCACCGATGACCACACCATTGCGGTCGCCTGCACTGTCGGCGTACGGAATGAACATGGTGCCAACTTCAAATTCAGCGCCATCTTGCAAACCGCGCGTACCGGCGGTGGAGTCAAACATCATTGCGGCCTCACCAGCCAGGAAGACGGTGTCGGTGTCAGTCCAGGTGTTCCCCAGGTTGGGCGAGTAGCCGTCCGCAATCAGGCCGGTGAGGAAGTCGAAGACCTCGACGCCTGTGCCTTGGTTGAACGCGACTTCGGTGGCTCTGCCAGTACGGCCGTTGTCATTATTGAAGTACAAACCACCACTGTTGGCCAAAATCTGCTCGAAGTACCAGCCAACCTGACCCAGGGCAATACAGTACTCAATACCGCTGGCCTGAAGGGCATCACAGGCAGCCAGCATTTCACTAAAAGACCAGCTCTCGCCAGCGGGAGGCGGTGCCACGCCAGCCTCAACAAACATTTCTGCGTTGTAGAACAGGATAGGCGTGGAGCTGTTGAAAGCCATCGCCACCATGCCAGTGCCATCGCCGTAATAATCGCTCACGGCAGGTACAAAGATGCTGGAATCGTAGCCATCGGCGTCCATGAGATCGTGAGCAGGAACGAGGCGCCCGGTGTCGATCATGGTCTGGGAAGCGAGATCAAAGTTTTGCACGATATTCGGCGCGGTGTCGGTTTCAAAGGCGGCCAGCAGGGCGTTGTAGGTGTCATCGTAGCTACCCTGGTAGGTAGCGTTGACCACGATGCCATCCTGGCTGTCGTTGAAGCGGGTCACCAGTTCATCTACCACGACGCCCAGGTCGTCGGCCATGGCATGCCAGAACTCAAGGGTAATGACTTCGTCAGCCATTTCTTCTTCTTCGGCCATATCTTCTTCTGTTGTGTCTTCGGTTACGGCCGTATCTTCCGTGTCAGCTGCCGTGTCTTCCGTGGTGTCGGCTGAGTCATCGGCCGCATCATCACCACCACCGCCGCAAGCAGCCAGCACCAAGGCTAAAGCCAACAGCAGCATCCAATATTTAAGCATTTTTTTAGACATAGTTCCTCCAGTTTATTTGACTTGTGCGCCACAAAATTGTGATCGCAACCACTTTTCCAAAGGGACGCCGAATGGCAATCCCCAAACACTAGACACATCCCGGGTTAGCGTCCAGTGGTGAAAACAAATTTAAAGAGGTGCAACGCACTTCCAAGAGATCTTTTTGTGTATATTGATCCTTAACAAATGCGTCGCACCTGAACTGCTAACCTTTCAACCCCGTCATGGCAATGCCCTTGACCAACTGTCGATTAGCAATTAGGAAAATCAGCAAGGTGGGCAGCAAAACAATGACCGCACCAGCCATCAGCGCCCCCCAATTGGTGCCACGCTCCTGGTTGGCCAGGAAAAAGCGAATGCCAATCTGCACGGTGCGCATCTCTGTTTCATTGGTGATAATGAGCGGCCACAAATATTGGCTCCAGGCACCTAAAAAGGAAAAGATAGCAAAGGCACTGATGGAGCCGCCGCTGAGCGGCACCACAATTTGCCACAAAAAGCGAAAGTTACCGGCCCCATCAATGCGGGCTGAGTCGTGTAAATCTTTGGGCAGGGACAGAAAAAATTGTCGCAGCAAAAAGACCCCAAAGGCGCTGGCCAAAAAAGGCACCGTAAGGCCAAAGTAAGTATTGGCCCCCACGTTGTTGCAGAGATTGGCCGTTTCGCCGAGCAGGGCAAAGCATCGCTCAGGCAGCTCACTGACCATGATAAAGTTGGGAATAAAGGTGAGTTGAAACGGCACCATCAAGCTGCCCAAAATCAGATAAAATATCAGGTCACGGCCCTTAAACTCTAAAAACGAGAAGGCAAAGGCGGCCAAAACACTAAAAACAACCTGGCAAATTACAATCACGCCAGACTGAATAAAGCTGTTGAGCAAGTAACGGCCGAATGGCGTCGCATTCCAGGCAGTGACGTAATTTTCAAAAGTCCATTCACGCGGCAAGAGCGTATGTGGATTGGCAGAGATGTCTTGCAGCGACTTGAAGCTGGTAAAAAGGGCAATGATGATTGGTGTAGCCACAATTAACCCGATCAGTATCAGGAAGATTTGCATTGCCAGATCGGTTGCAGCTATCTTGCGCTTTGGTTTGGATGTAGGCATGGGAACTGTCATGAGTAATGTACCCTCCGGCCAAATCCACGGAATTGGATAATGGACATGATGAGGATGAGGAGCGCCAGCAGGTAAGCCTGGGCCGAAGCGTATCCTCGGAACGGCGTGCCGACAAAGGCATCGACAAAAATGGCGTAAATCATGTTGGTGGTGGCCTGGCCTGGCCCCCCATCCGTTAAAATGTTGATCTCGCCAAAGGTTTGCAGGCTATTAATGACGTTAATGATCACCAGGAAAAAAAGCGTGGGCGAGAGCAGCGGCAGGGTGATGTGGCGCACACGGTGCCACAGGTTTGCCCCATCTACTTTGGCCGCTTCGTAGTAGGTGGAATCGATGTTTTGTACCCCGGCCAGAGCAATGATGACGTTGAAGCCCAACTGCCGCCAGACGACGGCAAAGGTGACGGCCACTAGTGCCCAATCTTTCGAGGTGAGCCAGTTGACCGGTTCAAAACCCAGCAGGCCAATCCAATGATTCATATAGCCTGTAGCCGGATTGTACATCCAGCGAAAAATCACCCCAGTGACGGCGCTGCTGATCACAATGGGCACAAAAATGAGCAGGCGATGCAGCCAGGATAGGCGCGCCAATGGGTAGGCCAGAGCAATCGCTAAGGCCACGGCAATGATGATGCCGGTTGGCACGGTGCCCAGCGTAAACAGCAGCGCCACTTTGAGATTGTTGAAATATTCGCCCCCGGAAATTAACTCATTCCAAAGGCGCTGGTAATTTTCCAGCCCAACCTCGCGCACGACGCCACCAAAAGGCGCAACGCGCGTCAGGCTCATCTGGAAGGAACTGATAATCGGCCAGAAGACGAAGATGCCCAAAATGATGAGCGTGGGTGCCAAGTAAATGTATCCTTCTAAAGCTTTGAGGGCCTTTTTCAATGCTTCCTCCTTCTTGCTTAACGCCAGCCAAGTTCTGAACAAAATTGACGATACCGTGCTTTGAGGGAACGGTCATCTTTCGGCAAAAAATAATCGACATGAGACCCATCCCGCAGATCGTTCCAACCTTGGGTAAGATTGGCAGCCAGCCAGGCAATACCCTGTGATGTCGCCTGCTTCACTTCAGGCCGCAGCACTACCCGCTGGGTAAGGTCGGCCAACCGCTGGCACAACCCATCCAAGGCGGATAGACCGCCGGTAATGCGAATGCGCTTAACGCTTTGCCCAGTATGGCTCATCGCTTCCAAATTAATGGCTATGAGAAACAGAATACTTTCAACAATGGCCACCGCTTTTTCTTCAACAGAAGATTCACCCAAGCCATCTTCCAAAAAGTACGGATTTTGCTCGCTCCGCCAAAATGGGGAGCCTAACCCGCCAATTGTGTTGATGAATACAGGTGGTTTCTTTGCCTTGTTGAGCCATCTTTCTAGATTGGCTATTAAGTCCAGCCCATCCCATTGATCGGACGCCCATTTGATTGCTGCGCCAGCCCCGTTCACAGTGCCTTCCAGCAGGTAGGTCACGTGCGCCTCGCTGCTGTTGGCGATGCTGGCTAACAGGCTGGGGTGGTGCATGAGCTGCACGCCAGTGGAGAGGAGAACAAAAGCGCCAGTTCCCACGTTGACAATCAAGGTGCCATCGTCCAGCTTGCCAGGGCCATGAATAGCCGCGTTTTGATCGCCGTTTACGGCCGTTAATGGAATCTCTGTGCCGCGAATGTTGCCAAAATAAGATTGCGTCGGCTGGCAGTCTGGCAGCAGTTCGCGGGCAATGCCAAATTCCCGCAGCAGCTCCGAGGACCATTGGTGCTTTTGCAAATCCATCAGCTGCGTGCGTGAGGCGTTGACATGGTCCACAATGCTGGGCTGCCCTTCAATTAGATTAGCGATGACGTAAGCGGCTAACGGGCCAAAGATGAGCTGCTTGTTTTGGAGCGGCCGTTCCAGTTCCGGGCATTTATCCAACATCCAGCGCAATTTGCTGGCCCCGTAGTGAGGCGATAAAAAGAGGCCGCTCTTTTTCTTGATAGCCACACCCTTGCTGGCCAATGGCTCCAAATATTCAGCGGCACGGCGGTCTTGCCAGCTAAAAACAGCGGTCAGTGGTTCTCCCGTCACCCGGTTCCAGGCCACAATGCTGGAGCGCTGACAGGCCAGGCCAGCACAGGCAACACCCCGCTGCTGCACAATCGGATCCGTTAACACCTGCTGCATAACTTGGTGAACGGCCGTATTAATTTCCACCGGGTCCTGCTCAATTTTGCTGTTGCTCACCTGGTTTAATTTGATTGATTGATCAGCAAAAGCCAGCGCGTTCCCAGCATAATCATAAGCAGAAGCACGCACACTCAAAGTGCCTACGTCTAATGCCAATATCAACCTTTTAGTTTGCTGGGCCTGCGAAACCGCCATACCAATAATCCGTGCCAGGGAATTGTTTGGGTTTTCTTCCTATCACCTCTTTCTTACCAACAACCCGCTTCGATTGCAAGAAATACCACAATGGTTGCACATATTTGCAGAAGGCGGCAGAATTGTGATGTAAATCTGTGCAGCGAATAATCGGTTCCACAAGGGAGATTTCACCGCAAAGCACGCAAAGTTTTTTCTTTTAGTTCTTTGCGACCTTCGCGCTTTTTGCGGTTCAAAAATTATGGATGCCAAACAAAGACAGCTAGAAAATGCTCTGCACGCGGCCCAAATGTATTATTACCAAAACCTGCCTATGAAGAAGATTGCCGCCGAATTGCAGGTTTCCCATTCGACCGTCTCGCGGCTGCTAAGCTGGGCCAAAGACCAGGGGCTCATCGAAATTCGCATCAATGATATTCGTGGGCGGACTGACTCCCTGGAAGAATCGATCAAGCTGCATTACAAAATCCAGAGTGCGCACATTGTGCCTGTGCCAGAAATTGCCGGGGAGCAAGCCTGGCAAGAGCGGGTGGCCAGGGTAGCAGCCAGTTATCTCAATCAAGTTATGGATTCGGGCATGATTTTAGGTGTTGCCTGGGGTGGGACTATCAATCTAGTGGCGCTAAATCTTACACCTAAACCATTGGTTGGCATTCAAGTGGTACAACTGAACGGTGGCGAAATTGTGTCAAACCCCAGCGTGAACCATGCAGGTTGGCTGGTTACGCAGTTTGCCAATAATTATGAAGGCAAGGCGCACCTGTTCCCCGTGCCCACCTTTTTTGACTATCCCGAAACGAAGCAGGCGCTGTGGCGCGAGCGCAGCATCCAACAGGTGCTGGATTTGCACCACCAGGCGGATATTTTGCTCTTCACGATTGGCTCGTCACAGGGGCAGCTGATGAGCGCCACCTATATGGGCAACTATTTGCAAGAAAAGGATTTTGCGGAGATGGTGCAGGAGGGCGTGGTGGGGGATATTGCCAACATCATGATTCGACAGGATGGCAGCTATGAAGGAATTCCACTAAATGACCGCGCCTGCGGCCCTACACTAGAACTGTTCCGCAAGGTAAGCCGGTCGATCTGCGTGGTGTCGGGTTACAACAAGCTGGCTGGATTACGGGCGGCTTTGGCCGGTGGCTATGTTACCGACCTCATCCTGGATGAGCCAACGGCGCACAAGCTGGTTGCCTCTATTTAAGTAAGATGGCGTAATTTGTCTGGGTTGACGACGCTGTAAATATTTTGGATACGGCCGTTCACTACATCCATCGTCATCACCCCAAACAACTGCCCTGCTTCATAAATAATCAGCGCGGGTTGCCCATTGGCCTGCCCCACCTGCACCGCCGCGTCCGCCGGAGCCTGACGCGTAATCCCCAGCAGGAACTGGGCCACTTTTTCCGCCCCGATAACTGGCTTGCGCGCCGCGTACACCTTGCCGCCGCCATCAGAATATTCCACCATATCCTCGGCCAGGAGCACTATCAAACCAGTTCGAAGTAAAAAACATGGTTTTGCCCATGTTTTGTCTTGATTCTGAGTAGAATATGAACAACGCAGGTTGAATACATTGACAAAATATAAACAAAAAGAGTACAATGGACTCAGTCACTTAGGTAAAACGCAGGTAAGAAAACGGCCGTTTAGCACATCTGATCTAAAGCAACACCAAAAGCCGCAAAAATAAACGTTGCATCAGAAATAGCTTCTTTTGGAACCAGGCAAAGTGAGAAAACGTATTTTTAAGTGGTCAAAAGAAGTGAATGATTCAACAGCAAGCTGTAACCCAGAAAACTTAACCCATCTGCCCGCAAGGCACTGCTGCGCTGCGCCGCTCTTAACCTAAAGCCGCTGCGTTAGCATTAAGGAGAACATTATGTTAGAAGCAGTCAAGGAATTAAACGGATATCATAAGATTGAGAATGGCAACGGCCGTAGCAACGGCCATTCCCAACTAAAAATCGCACCGAGCCACAAAGAAGATGATAACAAAGCCGCCATCGAAACGGCCGTGCGCACCATTCTTGCCAACGTTGGTGAAGACCCAGACCGGCAAGGACTCATTGGCACGCCAGATCGCATTGCCCGCATGTACGATGAGGTTCTGGCAGGTTACGATACTGATCCAGTTAAATTGGTCAACGGCGCACTATTTGATGTGGAGTACGATGAACCGGTGATCGTTAAAGAGATTGAATATTTCAGCATGTGTGAACACCATATGCTGCCCTTTTTTGGCCGGGCGCACATCGCCTACATTCCCTCAGACAAGGTCATAGGCCTCTCCAAAATTCCCCGCATTGTAGAAATGTTCGCCCGCCGCTTGCAGGTGCAGGAACGTATGACGCGCCAAATTGCCGAAATGATCGATGAAATCCTCCAACCACAGGGCGTGGCCGTGGTTGTTGAAGGGTCTCACATGTGCTCTATGATGCGCGGTGTCAAAAAAGAACATCCCCGCATGATGACCACCGCCATGCTTGGTAAATACAAAGAAGACCGCGAGCTGCGCCGCGAATTTATGGATCAACTGCGCAAGTAATAGCTCACCCACCCACAAATTTTCGGAGCAGCATTCTACATTGGAATGCTGCTCTTTTTTTGCGCTTTGATTCGAAGATGTTATCCTCTCGCCTAGTAATCCAACCCTAAAAGCAAACAGCTACGCTCACGAGCAAAAGGTAAAAAAAATGAGTAGGCAGTTGCCCCGTGTAATTATCATCGGTGCAGGTTTTGGCGGATTGTTTGCCGCCCGCGCCTTGGCCAATAAACCAATTGAGGTATTGCTGATAGACCGCAGCAACTTCCACACCTTCACCCCCCTGCTCTACCAGGTGGCTACTTGCGCCTTGGACCCCTCAGAAATTGCTTATCCGGTGCGCACCATTTTCCGCAAAAACCAAAACATTCGCTCCTTACTGGGCACCGTCACTGCTATTGACTACGCGAATAAAGTGATTGATGTTCAGATTGGCGGGCGGCAGATGCAAGAAAGATATGATTATCTCATTCTGGCCACGGGCAGCACGCCTACCTACTTTGGCAACGATGCCTTTCGTGAAAACGCGCTGGAACTGCGCACGCTCAACGACGCGATAAACTTGCGCAACCACATCCTCTCCCTGTTTGAGCAAGCCACCTGGGAAGAAGATGCTGCTGTGCGCGAAGCAATGACCACCATTGTGGTGACCGGCGGTGGACCCACCGGGCTAGAAACGGCTGGGGCTATCTACGAACTTTACAATCATGTGCTCAACCGAGAATATCTGCACCGGGAAATGCACACGCGGGTCATTTTGGTGGAAATGCAGCCGCATCTGCTGGCCCCCTACCCGGACAAACTGCGCCAGGCAGCCCTGGAACAGCTTCGCTCCTTAGGCGTGGAAGTGCAATTGGGCAGCCCCGTGAAAGAAGTGGCCAGGGATCAGGTAACCCTGGCCGATGGGACGGTTATCCCAACCTACACGCTGGTCTGGGCGGCTGGTGTGAAAGGCTCTCCGCTGGCTGAAATGCTCAATGTTTCGTTGCAGCGCGGGGGGCGTTTGCCTATCTTGCCCACCACCGAGGTGATTGATCGTCCTGGCATCTACGCCGTGGGGGACATGACTTACCTGGAGGATGAATCGGGCAATCCCTACCCGATGTTGATTCCTGTGGCGCAGCAGCAGGGAGAATTGGCAGCGCAAAACATTTTGGCAGAGATGGGTGGTGGGGAGAAACGGCCGTTTCACTATCACGACCGGGGCAGCATGGCTACGATTGGCCGCCGTCGGGCCGTGGCCTGGATTTACAACAAAATTCAGCTGCGTGGCTACCTTGCCTGGCTGGCCTGGCTGGCGCTGCATTTGATTACCCTGCTCGGCTTCCGCAACCGATTGAATGTATTTGTGAACTGGGTGTGGAACTACTTCACCTATGATCGCTCGGTTCGCATTATTTTGGAGCAAGGGCGGGATAAAACAGTGAAAAGTGAAAAGTAAAAAGTGGCAAGTGGCAAGTGAGACTGGAGATCATTCGATCTCCAATCTCCAGTCTCTAAATCTCCTCAAATGGAGAAGACAGTACGGACCACGTTTTTCATTTCGGTAATGTTGTCGGCAACTGATTTTTCGCCACGAAAGATGGCGCTGCCTGCCACCAGTGCCGTTGCGCCAGCGGCGACAATTTCAGCGGCGTTTTTGGCACTGATACCGCCGTCTACTTCCAGCCAGGCGCTGCTGCCTCGGTCAGTAAGCAGCTGGCGCAGGCGACGAATTTTGTGGGTGCTTTGCGGAATGTAGCTTTGCCCACCAAAGCCAGGATTGACCGACATGATGAGGATGAGGTCCACATCGGATAGAATTTCTTCTACGGCCGTTAACGAAGTCGCGGGATTTAACGCCACACCCGCCTTGATGCCCAATTCCTTGATCGCCTGCACCGTACGATGCAGATGGCGCGTGGCCTCAGCATGGACCGTCAATCGGGCCGCACCAGCCTGGGCAAACTGTTCCAGGTAGCGATCTGGCTCCTCAATCATGAGATGCACATCCAGGGGAATATTGGCAGTGTCGGCCAACGGCCGTATCGCCTGCGGAATCATCGGGCCAAAAGAGATGTTGGGGACAAAACGGCCGTCCATGACGTCCACATGCAGCCAATCGGCCCCACCAGCGATGGCTTCCGTTACGTGTTCACCCAATCGGGTAAAATCCGCCGCCAAGATGGACGGGGCAATCTTAACAGGCAATCTAGCCATCACGCTACTCCAGCAGCGACAGTGCCGCTTCTACCATCGCCTCCGGGGTTAAACCCAGGTTTTCATAGATCGCTTTGTACGGAGCAGAAGCGCCATACCGGTTCAAGCCAATGGCAATGCCGTCAAAGCCCAAATACCGCTCCCAACCC
>JBNKLQ010000128.1:0-16330 GCA_050292445.1 Promineifilaceae bacterium (SeqCode)
CGTGGCAGCGAAGATTTTATGCACGGTCTGATGCTGTTTGCCGATGAGTCCACAATGCTGGGCTATGCCAGCGATCATATCAAAGTAGAGTGGTATCCCGCTGATTTTTACATGATCGAGCAAGGTGAACCGGCCACGGCCCTCTATTTGCTGCTGTCTGGCAGCGTCAATGTTTTGCGTGAAGATGACGATGGCAACCTCATGCTGCTGGCAACTTTAGGGCCGGGCACCTTTATCGGCGATACCGGGATTGCCTATGGCCAGCCGCGCAACGCCCATGTGGTGGCGGTGCGCCACGCAACCTGCCTTGTTTTCTCCCCTGGTAAGCCCACCAACTTTGCGGGTCGGGGCGAGGAAGCCCAGTTTGCCGCTGAGGAGATGAATGCTTACGGGGAGCAGCAAGTGGCTACCCTGTGCATTGACGTCTCGGACTTCATTGAGCAGAAGATGCTGGCCCTTACCAAGCATCGCACGCAGTATCCTGTCGAGCCAGATATGTTCCCCCACACGTTCTTAAATGCGTTAATGGGACGCGAATATTTTGTGCAAATCGATCAGCCGCGCGTCCTGGAAACGACGTTGTTTCCCTGATACCAATAACTGTAGGAGTCATCATGTCCACAAACACAACAAAAACCGATCAATCTTCACTTGAATTTACGGCCGAACAGCAGGCCGCCCTTTATGCGCAATTTTTACAGGCTTACCCAACGTACCAGACAACAGCGATGCTGGACGAATGGCGGCAGACGGAATACGGCCGTCTCGACACCCAAAAACAAATCTACCTGGACTATACCGGGGGCGGTCTCTACGCTGAAAGCCAGCTGGAGGCTCACATGACCATCCTCAAAACGCAGGTGCTGGGCAACCCTCACTCCGCCAACCCCACCTCCATGGCCATGACAGACCTGGTGGAAGGCACCCGTGCCTTCATCTTGCGTTACTTTAACGCATCTCCAACTGAGTACATCGTCGTCTTTACTCAAAACGCCAGCGGGGCATTGAAGCTGGTCGGGGAGGCATATCCTTTTGAGGAAGGCAGCCAATATCTGCTCACCTACGACAATCACAACTCTGTCAACGGTATTCGCGAATTTGCCCGGGATAAAGACGCAACGTTTACCTATGTGCCGCTCACCACGCCAGAACTGCGCATCGATGAAGGCAAGCTAGACGATTTGCTGGCAGCAGCCAACCCAGCCAAGCCGAATCTATTCGCCTTCCCGGCTCAGTCTAACTTCTCCGGCGTCAAACATCCGCTGAGTCTGGTTTCATTGGCCCAAGAAAAAGGGTGGGACGTCTGTTTAGACGCCGCTGCTTTTGTCCCAACCAATCAGCTTGATCTTAGCCAGGTTAAGCCAGAATTTGTGGCGATGTCGTTTTACAAAATGTTTGGCTATCCCACTGGATTGGGGGCGCTGTTTATTCGCAAATCGGTTTTGGGCAAGCTGCATCGCCCCTGGTTTGCCGGGGGCACGGTGAACTTTGTCAGCGCGCAGGCCAAAGCCCATATCTTGTCACAAAATGAAGCTGCGTTTGAGGATGGCACGGTCAATTATCTCAACATTCCGGCCATTCAGATTGGGCTGGAACATTTGCAAAAGGTGGGGATGGACGTAATTGGCGAGCGGGTGCGTTGCCTGACGGGTTGGTTGGTTGATCAGCTGATGCAGCTCAGGCATGAAAACGGCCGTCCCATGATCCGTATCTATGGCCCCAACAACACCCACATGCGCGGCGGCACCGTCACCCTAAACTTTTACGATCCCGATGGGCACCTGCTTGACTACCGCCGCATCGAAGAATTAGCCAATGGGCAGGGCATCTCCTTGCGCACCGGCTGCTTCTGCAACCCCGGCGCAGGTGAAGTCGCTGAAGGGCTCACCCGTGAAGACATGCTGGCCGGTCTGGCTGAATCTGAAGATATGACGCTGCCCCGCTTTATGCAGCTCATCCAGCATCGCGGCAACAAAAGCGCCGGAGCCATTCGCATCTCAGTCGGCCTGGTTACCAATTTTGCCGATGTTTACCGCTTTATGCAGTTTGCAGCCAGCTTCCGCAACAAAACTAATCTCAACATCGGCCAGGTCACCTTCGATATCGAATCTTGCCGCGTCATCCGCGACGGTAGCTGAACGGTACGCAGTAATTGGTAAAAAAAGAGGCGGTTGCTAAAAAGCAGCCGCCTCGCTTGTTTTATTCAGGTTTGGTTGACATCAGACGCTAGTTTTCAAAGGGTTCCAGTCCGACCCAGGAGTAGCCACCGACCCAGGAGTAACCACCGACCCAGGAGTAGCCGCCGACCCAAGAATAACCACCAACCCAAGAGTAGCCGCCGACCCAAGAGTAGCCGCCGACCCAGGAATAGCCTTCGGTACCAGCCAGCGGTTCGCCATTTTCATCAACCAGAATAAATTCACCATCGCGGTAAACGACGGGGCCAACATACGGTTCGCCAGGAATCATGCCAGCATTGGCTTCGCCTTCGGCTGGGTCCAGAACGGCAGCGGGTGCCCAAACGCGTCCGGCCCCTTGCTGGAAGATGCTCCAGGTGAGCGAGCCGTCTTCATAAGCAGCTGGCTGAGCTGAGGCCATGAGGGCGTATTTCACCTGATTCGGTGTCATCTCTGGATTTTCATCCAGCATCAACGCGATCAAACCAGAGGTAACGGCCGTTGAGGAGGATGTTCCTGCAATTTCATAATAGCTGCCCGTAATCCGTGCGTCCCGGTTCGCTTTGGCCCAGGTAGAATTATTGGGTGCCGTGGTTAGCATGTGGGCACCCGGTGCCACAACATCTGGCTTCACAAAACCAACTTCGGTGGGGCCAGCGCCGCTAAATGGGGTGATGTAATCATCACTCATGTCATCTGGCGTATAATTGTCGGTAAAGGAGCCTACCGTAATGACAAAGGGGTCGTTGCCAGGAGCCGCAATGGTCATGGGATCTGGCCCGCCATTACCAGCAGCTGCTACCACCACAATGCCTGCATCCCAGAGTGCTTCAACCGCCTGGTTGATGGGGTCAGCCCAATAGGGGCTGCTAATGCCGCCTAACAAGGAGAGATTTACCACACGAATGTTGTAGCGATCCTTGTGTTCCAGAATCCAGTTGAGCCCTTCAATGATGTCTGTATAAGTGCCTTTCCCTTCAGCATCCATAGCCCGAACATCAATAAACTGAACTCTTGGGGCCATGCCGATATAGCCGTCCACATCACGGGTGTTGTTGCCAATGAGGCTAGCCATCATGGTGCCGTGGCCGTGTGGGTCGCGCACGTGGGTACCTTCATCCAGGGCATCGTACTGAGCCGCAATGCGGCGTACGTTCCAGGTGTTACGGGCAATCCCGGTATCGACAATGGCGACGCCTACGCGTTGTCCCGTGACGCGCTCATCCCACACCTCATCTACGCCCATCGCATCTGGGAAAGTGGCGTCAATGCGGGTAAGCCGTCTTGTTGAGGCGAAACCGGCAATGTTGGCATCATCATCTTCATGAAGGGCAACAGTACGCGAATCGGCGGCCACGACATCCAGCATATTTTGCGGGAAGGTGGCTGAAACGGCATTGATAATGGCCAACTGTTCATGCAGTTCGCCACCGTAAGCGTCTACGATAGATACGGCCGTATCCACATTATCCGCTTGAACCAATACGGAGATCATGGCCGTCCCGCCAGATACAAACGGAACAGCCAGAAATGCAGTTAATAAAACCAGCAGAGCTGTGAGCGAAAATTTGTACTTCATCTGAATGACTCCCCATTTTTCGTAAACAACAATTTAATTTTGGCCCTTGAAGTAAAAAGATGTTGTTTACGTACTACATATGTTTATCTAAAAATAGTAGATATTGTGAGATAGGCATCCATAATGGTGCCAGAATAGACTCCCACGTAACACAAGTATTCGTGAAAAGGGGGTGAAACTCAATAGGAAATAAAGGTTGTGACCCCCCTGTTTTGGGGATCATGGTTGCTCTGTTGGTTGCGCTGTTTCTTGAGTTCTGTCTGGTTGTTTTTGTTAGGTGGCTTATTCTGAATAATGGGCAAATGCGTAGTAAAGGTGCTGCCTTCTTCCTTTAGGCTCGTGACCTCAACATACCCCCCGTGTGCTTCTACCAACGCTTTGGTAATGGCTAGCCCCAAACCTGTTCCTGCTGCCAACTTTTGGTGCGAAGAAACACGGCGAAAACGGTCAAAGACAAAGGGTATATCTTCTGATGGAATGCCATAACCAGAATCGCTGATCTGAACACACAATTCATCCTTGCGCGGTTCTAACTTAAGGGTAATTGTCCCATTGGCTGGTGTGTACTTGACTGCATTGGTCAATAGATTGCTTAAAATACGTTCCATATGGTGCTGGTCGGCGTAAACAAAGATGTGCATCTCAAAGCCCATCGTTTGCAGCTCTATTCTTTTGGCGTCTGCCTGGATTTGAATCATCTCAACGACTTTTTGGGCAACAAGAACAAAGTCAAACGTTTCTTTTTCTATTGGCACTTGTCCATGGTCTTTTAACTTTTCTAGATCCAAAATGTTATTAACAATATCCAAGAGTGTTTCCTGGCTGCGCAATACCGAGTCAATGATGTGAGGCTTCTTTGCCAAGATATGGGGATGCTCTTTGAGCATGCTGGCGTACAGATGGGTCGTTGTGATTGGCGACTTCATATCGTGAGATAAAACCGCCAGAAAAGCATCTTTCTCCTGCATTAGCTTTTGTAACGCTTCTGTGCGTTCAGCCACAATGCCTTCCAAATTGTCCATATGCGTTTGCATTTGGCTCACATATAGCCGAAACGCATAAGCAGATAGAACCAGGGGTAAAAAGAAGACAGAAACACCAATCCAGCCGAGCTCCTGAAAAGAAAATGCTAGAAAACCGCCCCCGACACTGGTTATCAAAATGCCAATAGGAATAGCCCAGGCATTTTCCTTCCAAATGGTAAAGATACGAAACTCTTTGCCATATTGCAGCCGAAGCATGACCGTCAGTAGTAAAAGATTTAACTGGTCAGTGACAATGGCCGCCAGCAGCCAGGAAATAATGGTGCCAAACCAGATCCCCATGCCTAACCGATCTATGATAAATAAATAGACATACCCACCACTGAAAATAGAAATTGTGCTCATGGCCGTATTAAATCCCAGTTGAGGCAAACTCTTTTTCCAATTGATGTCGTCGGCGGGTTTGATGAGCCATAAGCTCAACATTGTAATGGTTTCAACAAGAACGGCCGCTGCCGGTCCGTAAAAAGGCACAGTGGCCAAACTAATGGCCGGGCTAATATTATAAGTAACGCTAGTTTTGGATTTAATAGTTGCTGTGGTTACCGCAACCTGAGATAGCACACCAAGCAGCATGAATAAGTAGAATATATGTTTATTCTGAAAGTCAAAATACTGAAGGAACGCCCAGACAAGTAGAATGATTCCAACGCAGTTGATGAAAAATAAGTATTTAAGATGAAGCGGTATTTGACGCAATTTCTCAATCATGCTGTTTTGCTTCGGAACGGAACCGCAAGTCACCAGTGAAAAGATAAAAAAGATGTCGTTTCACATCTCTCAAAAGTAGGTAAATGAATGCCCAGACTATTATCCTTATTAACTATAAACTGGTTCTTGGGCAAAAGAATAGATTACTTTAGTTCCTTTCCCTCTGCTTTGGCGGGTAGGTAGTAGGAAATTTGGCCTTTTTCACGCTAAATTAATGCCAATAGGCAGATACTGACTTTCACGCTCACTTTTTAGCCTAATGGCGATACGGCCGTTATTCTCCATTCCCTAAGATAAGTTCTAAGGTGGCCTCAAGGGTTTCATCGTTAGATGTGGTTGGATTATCTGGCGCAAAGACAGCAGGAGTAAA
The DNA here is from genome assembly GCA_050292445.1 of Promineifilaceae bacterium (SeqCode). Classification (GTDB taxonomy): domain Bacteria; phylum Chloroflexota; class Anaerolineae; order Promineifilales; family Promineifilaceae; genus Leptofilum. The sequence goes on from JBNKLQ010000128.1 coordinate 5,881, forward strand.
CCCAATATCCTGATAAGAAACGCCACCGGGCGTTGTCCAACGGCCAATGGTATATTCAAAAATATGGTCATCGCTCAGCGGCACAGTATTTTGAATGGTGCCCTTGCCAAATGTGGTGCTGCCAACTGTCGTACCTCGACCCACTTCCTGAATGCTGGCCGCAACCGTTTCTGCTGCCGAAAACGTAAACTCATTTACCAAAATATATAAAGGAACATCAGCGGCAACAGCCTCGCCACTCGCCGTGAAAATGCGCATTTCGTCATCTTTTAGCACCACCTGAAACAACGCACCCTCTGCTACAAAGTTGCTTAGAATTTCCTGGGCTACCGCCATTGAGCCACCCCCATTGGAACGCACATCCCAAATAATTGCCGGTGGCTTTGTGGCCATGATGGCTGTCAAGGCTTCATTAAACAGCGCTGGAACATTGGTGGTAAATGTATGTTGCGCAATGTATCCTACGCCGTCCTCTAAAACCTCCCATTCCAAAGCAACGCGTTCCTGCCGCACAGGCAAGAATGTTATAAGTTCACCGTTGCGCTGAATGAGTAGTTCTGCTGGCTCACCTATCGGGCCACGAAACAGCAGGGCAGAACCAGTAACCGTTGTGGCTGCATCAACTGGAATACCATCAATAGAAAGCAAAATATCGCCTACTTTGACTCCGGCTGCTTCAGCAGAGCCGCCTTCAATGACGGTTTCAATAAACATTTGGCCGTCTTCGTTGACGTTGGGAACTAAACCGACATTGCCTGTTTCGCCAGCAAAGTCAGCCTCAAATTTCAATGAACTGGGTGGGGGAATCACAACCGCATAGGGATCATCTACAATTTCAAGCATCCCTTTAATCCCTGCCAGCGAAAGCTCATTATTGGTTGGCAGCTGTTTGGGGGAATCACGGTGAAGAACCTGGAGAACTTCGTCGAATAAAGTTGTCTCTTTGGGGATAAACTGGCTCCTTAAGACCCAGCCAATGATCAACCAGATAAGCGAAATCAGCACAAAGTAAGCAACTTGGGACAGGTTTTCACGAGAAAAATGTCTCATAAATACACTCCAGAAACAAAAACGACTGCGCCAAATAAAGCACAGCCGTTTTCATTTTAAGCAGATGTTTTCAGTTTACCTGATAGGCTTTTACCCAGCCCACAGATAGCCGCCGGCCCAGAGGTACCCACCGGCCCAGAGATAACCCCCAGCCCAGAGGTAGCCACCGGCCCATAGATACCCACCTACAAGGTTTGAGACGCCTTCGGCGACCGCTTGGAATCCACCACCGGTTGCAAAAAACGAAACGACAGGGACGAGTAAGACTAAAAGCAACGCAAATAAACTGACATACAGGTAACGCTTGGACATATTCAACTCTCCTCAACAGGTTTTTTTGCAAGGACTACGTTGGGGGAGCGATGCAAGGACAGTGAGGCTGCAGCGCAAAATTTAGACAATTATGCCGATTATGAAGGAATTTGCAAAATTATAAAGGTGTCATTATGCATTGATTTATTGTTGCTAATGTCATGCATCGTTGTCTTGCTGTTGTTTTTTCTTGAGCAAACGTGCCGCCAGAGTAGATGATTCCCCTGTTTGAGGGGGCGTTTTGGCGGGGGAGGATTGAGGCGAAGACGGCCGTTCCTTCTGAATTTCTTGCTCTGCCCTGGTTGGCGGTGTTTGAATAGTTGTGGGTGTAGCTGGGGTTTCGGCTGAGGGTGGCTGGCTTTTCTCGGCCCGTTTCTTGGCTTCAAATAGGCGGGATACCTGCTCTGTACGCGGCACCGGCGTGACGGTGGCTGGCTGCAAGCGGCCAAAGGTCGCCGCCCAAGCCCGCTGCCAATCGCGCTTTGTGACGACCAGACGCCTTACCGCAATATCCAGCGGCAGTAGCAGAACGGCAACCAACGTTAGCCAGGACCAGATGGGGCGGGTGGTGGCTTCCGTTGGCAGCGTGTGGTCGAATACGGCCGTTTCCAATCCCACCAAATCTTGCCCTCCCGTGATCCCGGCAATGTTTTCTAAAAGTTGTGGATTGGTTTCAAACTCACGATACTCAGGCGAGTAGCCCAGCACCCAGCCGCTGGTTTGCCCCACTACGTTTTCTTCTGTGCCGTCAGAACCGGCCACGCGAATGAAATACGCGCCATCTGTTTCCGGCGCAAACTGGGTTTCGTAGCGGCCTGGGGCTACCTGGCTAAGCGTCACGTTTTGCACCGAGCCATCCGGGGCCACAACGTTGGCTTCCATTGTCAGGTTGTTGAGGAAGTCGCCGCTGCTGCCCCGGGCATCCACCGTCAGGGTCGCCTGCTCATCGGTGTAACTGATGACAGTTTCTACGTTGCTGTCCCGGTCTTGCGAGATGGTCCAGCGCACCGCTTGCGCCCAAAAGGCGGGGAAGCCCTCCCACTGCACCCAGTCTTGTCCCCAACGCCCCGTCGCGTCGGAGGTCCAGGCGACGGAGCGGCCCAGGCCGTACTGCCAGGCTGCCAGCACGGGGTCCCCCTGCTCTGAGTTCAAAATCACCTGGGCGGTGTCTTTGGGACTGGTGCCTACGTAGCCATAAAGGGGGGGAACGGCCGTAATTCCCGCCAGAATCGGACTGCTGCTTACCAAATTGGGGAAGAAGCGTTCTTCAATAAGATAGGTGCGTTGGATAGAAGTGGTTTCCTGCGTAAAAATTTGTGGCAGATTGGCGGCCTGATTGGTGAAATGGAAACGGCCGTTGCCCCACTGCGCCACCTGCTGCAAAAAAGGGACGTCTGGGCCATCGCCGATGGAAACGGCCGTAACCGTTACCCCTTCCTCCACCAGCGAGGCTACCAACGGCTCCACCCCTTGTTTTTGCTCCGAATCAGCCCCATCGGCTAACAAAATGATGTGTTTTACCTGATTGGGGCTGTTGGCCAGCGCTGCTGCGGCCGCTTCTAATCCTGTACGCACATAAATACCACCCCCACCTGCACCAATCTGGCGAATCAAATTGATGGCTTCTTCCCGTTCGCTGGCTGGCAGTGGTCCGATGGGGTTATCTGGCTGGGTGTCCACGGGGAAAACGGCAATCTCGTCAAAATCGTTGAGCAGCTCGACTACGCGCACCGCCCCCTCCGCCGCCAGCTGAATTTTGGTGACGCCGCCTTCCTGCGCGCCCATGCTACCGGAACGATCAATCACAATGACGATGCTTACTGAGGGGAAGCGCTCCTGGTCTTTGATTTGCATCTCCACCGGCAGCATTTCTTCCAGTGGCGTGCGGAAGTAGCCGCCCATGCCATAGCTTTGCGGGCCGCCCACCACCACCAGCCCGCCGCCCAGATCGCGCACGTAGCTTTGCAGCGTTTCCATTTTGCGCGGCGACAAATTTTTGGCGTTGACGTTCACCAAAATAACGCTGCTGTAATTGCTTAACTCGGCCAGACTGGGGGGTAAATCGGCCGGGGTGGTGCGGTCCACCACCAGTCCGGTAGCTTCCAGGGCCAGCAGTAGCTGGGGCGATTCATCCGGTTGGGGCGTGCCATTGTCATCTACTGTTCCATCATTGGCCACCAGCAGCACGCGAGGCGGCCCGACCACTTCGGTGTAAGCGGCCAGTTCGTTATTTTGGAAAAAGGTATCATTGCTGGCGGTGAGCTGGACGCGGTAGCGGGCAAATTCCTGTTCCAGGGCGCGCAGGCGCACGGCAAAATTGTTGGCCCCGCGCCGCAGCTGCACAGCTTCTTCATACACCACGCTGCCGCCGGAGAGCACACGCAAGGTGGCGGGCATGTCGGCGCTGCTTTCGGCGGTGATGTCGATGCGGAACGTCTCGCCCTGGCTAATGCGCGTGGGCGCACTGACGCTGGTGAGCAGCGCTTCGGCCGTGGTGGCGTCTCGCCCCAGCAGCACGTAGCTAATCTCTACGCCGCTGTTGGCCGCCAGCCGGGCAGCTTCGTTGGTGTTGCCCACGGTGGCCGTGCCATCGCTTAAAATCACTAGGCGGCGGGCAGAGCCTGCCGGAAACAGGGCCATCCCCAGCCGAATCGCTTCGGCCACATCGGTTTGCAGCGCCTGCGGCACGGAGCTAACCGGGGCGAGTTCGGCCAGGCCGCTCATCGGTCGTTCTACCAGGGCATTGGAACCAAACAGGATAACGGCCGCTTGATCATTGGGGGTCATCGTTTCCAGAGCGGTGCGGATGTAGGTTTCGGCCGTTTCTGCCTGGGCGGGACTGATCGAATCGGAGGCATCGACGAGGAAAACAACGGCCAGCTCATCGGCGGCGCGTACCAGTTGGGAACCGGCCAGGCTGAGCACCAGCAGCAGCATGATGAGAAGTCGCAGTCCTAGACTCACCCAGTCGCGCCAGTGCCGTGTAAGGGTACGGCCGTTTGCGGCACGTCGTGGACGCCCTAACCAGAAAAAGTAGGGAAGGGTAAGCAGCAGCAGAAGGGCGAGAGGTGTGGTGAAGTTCACGGTTGTTTAGTGAAAAGTGATAAGTAAAAAGTGACCAGTGGCCAGTAAACAGTAATCGGTAAACGGTTGTTAATTGGGGGCATTATAGGGGATGTTGTGGGTTTGGGGAATGTTTTTGTCGGACGGCTAATCTACAATTAGTATCTTTCAGAATATTAGCCACAGAGGACACAGAGATTTTTGAGATTAGTGTGTAGTTCTCTATTTCCTCTTTTTTCTCTGTGGCTTTTGTTTTTCATTAATCGTCGAAGAAGAGGGGTAGGTAGATGGTGAAGACGGAACCGGCTCCGTACTTGCTTTGCGCTTCGACGCGTCCCCCGTGTGCCAGAATGATAAAACGAGCCAGGGCCAACCCCATGCCTGCGGAACGGCCGTTGCCATTTGCTTTCAATTTGGCTAACCCGGACCAAACCGTATCCAGTCGCTCTGGGGGAATCCCTACGCCGGTATCCACCACGCGTAAGAACAGTTCGCTGCCCGCCAAACCACACTCTACCTGAACCACACCGCCGATTTTGTTGAACTTGATGGCATTGTGCAGCAAGTGTTGGGCCGCTTCGGTGAGCTGTGCGGCATCACCCAGCACGGTGGTGTGGGGCGTGCTGGCATTGAATTCCACCACTACGCGGCGGGCCTCGGCCATGGTGCGTAAATTGCGAATAGCTTGCTGGGCAAGCTCGTCCAGCCGATTAAGTTGGAAGCTAAACTCGTTGCGCATCTGAATGCGGCCTGAAATGTTGATTAGTTTCTCGATGGGTAGCTTGATTTCGCTGATATGCTGGTCGATTTGACCAGCCAGTTTGAGCGTGGTGGCATCATCCTTGGTTTGCAGCTGTTGAACTTCTTGGGTGAGGGTGTTGAACGGCCGTCTTAACTCCGGCGAAATCAGATCCACAAACTGTGAATACAGGCTCACCAGTTCTTGCAAATGTTGTCGGTCGCGGGTCAAAATCTGGTTTTGGTGGAACACGTACTCATTGATCTGGCGCAGGCTGGAGACGTTTTGCGCCTGGGCCAACAAAGGGCTGATTTGGCTCGACATGTTTTCCAGCAGATCAAAATCTGGCTGGTCATACGAAGCACCAGATTGTTTAAGGCCCAGCGCCAATACGCCGATGAGGCTGTCTCCGGCATGGAGCGGCTTGTACAAAATGCGCTCCCAGCGGGCCAGCGCCGTGCGTTCAGCTTCGGGCGTCTGGGCAAAGCGATCCAGGGTGTCAATATCGTACTGAACCAAGGGAACACTGGTTTGCCGCAAGAAGTTGGCAACAGGGCTATGTGCATCAAGCGTTAATGTTTCTACCGTTTTGTTTTGCAGGTTGGCTAACGGCCGTAACATCAAACGACCACCGGGGCCATCCTCTGCCAGGAACAGCCAGGCTTCATCTGTGGTGAGATTGGCCTGCACCAGTCGCAAAAAGAGCTGGCCCAACTGAACAGGCTCCGGCAGATTGCCAATCACGTTGCTGAATTCAGCCAGGACGATTTCTTGCTGCAACGAACCGGGCAAGAATAGCCGACGTGAAAGCTCACGAATAAAATGATTGACAAGCGTAAATAAGCCCACAAACAGCGCCGCTGCAATAAGCAGTACCAGAATTTCCCCATTTTGCGGTGTGTTCTCGGGCAAATCACGTACAGATCGCACCAGCAAGGTGAGCGCGCCCCAGGTGAGGCCAAAAATGATAAGAATACTCACCACCCGGCTGAGTAGCTGGCGTAGCGAAAGTTGGAGGTCTGGCAAAGTAGTGCTGGCCAAACTAATGGTTCCGGTGAGTGCGGCCAACATCATGATGATCACCCCCGCTTGCTGCCAGCCTGGTTGTCCAGGCTGCTGCACGGAGCCAAGTCCGCTGCCAACCAGCAGCAGGAAGATAACAACAAGCCAATATTGCACCTGGTTCCGGTAAAGTGAGGGTGGCAAATCACTGTTGAGTTTTTGGGTCAGCATCCAGGTAGCCACAATGGGCAGCACCCAACTGGCAATCCAAACGGAGGCCCAAACATCAAACTGACGCACAGCCTGGCCAAGAAGAATAAAGTTAGGCAGGGCATTGGGCCAAATATTGGGGTCAAGCAGAATTGCGCCGCCCCAGAGCAGCAGGCTCAGTAAAAGTCCAATCTGGCCAAATTTGCGAGGAATGGGGAGGTAGGCGAGGGTGGTGTAAAGGAAGAGTACGGCCGTTAAGCTTAATGCATACGTGCCAACAACCCCCCAATTATAAATGAGAATCTCAGAGAAGGTGGTGCCGCCAAAAAAGCGAATAACGCTGCTGGCCCAAACGGCCGCCGCCAGCAACGTAAGAGACCAACGCAGGAATAACGGCCGTCTTTTCAGACGTGCCCGCCAAAGATAAACGATCATGCCAATAAAACTTAAGGGCAAGAGCGAAATAAGAAGAAACTGCTGCGTTAGGGTCATGTGATGTGACGAATCCCTCAAATGATTTGCATCATAGTATGCGTCATTATACCAACTTTTTACCTTACAAAATTTGGGAAATTTGGCTAAATTTGGGAAAAAGCAGGGGAGATTATGCCTATTACCCAACTTATCCCAAATACTAGTTTGGGATAAATTTGGGATATATTGGAAAAAGCCAAATTACTTCAAAATGTAATGCGTGCCTTTCTTGGACCCAATTTTGAGCAGAATACCACGATCGACGAGATCAACCAGATCGAGACGGAGGGTTTCGGCAGAGACGTCTGGGCAGAGCTGCTGGTATTCGCGGTTAGTGATGGAGCCATTTTCGCGCACGTAGGTGAGGGCGCGGGTTTGCCGCTCATTCATGCTTTTGGTCCATTTGGGGGTTGGCTGCCGCTGCCGTTTGTTGTGCAGCGTCACGGTAAACAGGTGAGGGGTGGCTTTGAAATCGGGTGGTTTATGGCCTGCCTGGGCCATTTCTTCAATCATTTGGTCGATGCCTAGCCCGAGTTCCTCGATGTAGCCCCATTGATAAAGCCCATTCACCAGGCGCGGATTGCGCGAGAAATGTTCTTCTACCAGATTGTCCAGCGTCATATAGCCGGGCAGCCCGCCAGGGCTGATAATTTCTAGCCGGTTGGCATACATGCGGATTTCGATGCGCCGTCCCTGAATGCGGTAATCGCGGTGGGCCACAGCGTTGACCAGGGCCTCACGCACGGCAAAGCGGGGGTACTCCAGCAACTCTTCCCGCTCCAGTTGGTTGACGGTAGCCCCGACGCGCATCTCTTCAAAGATGATGTTCCAGGCGCGTTCAATGACGCGGGCAGCAGGACCAATGATTTCGTCGCGACGGCCGTAACCAATGCCCCCATCTTCACCGCGTGGCTCCGTACCAGGGAACTTTACAAAAACGATGCCGCTTTGCGGAAAAAACATTTGTGGATTACGGGCAAAAAGCAAAATACCGATGGTGGTGGGGTGGCCATCCCGGTCGGTGGCCCCAATTTCAAAGAGGCGTTCGCGGGTGGAGAGGGTGCGGGCTTGGCCACGCTGTTCTCGCCGTTCCAGATAATCTTGCACGATGGTGGTGTCCAGGTCGGTGTAGCGTGCGCCGGGGACAAGTTCGGTTTCAAATTCGGCCGTATTTTTGCTGTTGGCCAAATTGCGCACTTCATCCCCGGTGAGAGGGCGGTTATGGGTGCCGCTGCGCACCAATACACGGCCATCATCCAGGGTGTGCAGGTCGGTGCTGCGCGGCACTTCAATGCCAATAAGCGTGCCTTGGGGAGTTTCAACTTGCTGCCACCGTGTGGGCACCGGTGGGCGGCACAGCCTGGCGGCTTCCAGCAAAGCGCCTTCGGCTTCTTCTTCCCAGATGTCGTTGACGGGACGGCCGTTTTCGTTCAGCCCTAACACAATCAACCCGCCGTCTCCATTGGCCAAGGCTACCAAACATTCAGCCAATGTTTCTGTGTCCGCTTCTGCCAGAAATGCCAACCGCTGTCCAGGCTTTTGTTTTAACATGACATAATTATAACAGAAGTTGTAGCAGATAGTGTCACATTTTTAGGGAGGAGCGGGTTGGTAAAGACGGCCGTTTTGTCTATCCCACCGAATGAGCTTACACTGGAGATAATTTTCTATGTTGGAATCTTTTCAATTGAAGGCACAAACTACTCTCCAGCAACGACAGTCAGCCACTCAGCTAGTTTGTTTAGATTCATGTCTTCAGCAGTTCTAATTTTGATGTGACGTAGCGTGTTTCCCTCACCTTCTAATATATTTTCCACGTCGTTGATCCTCTCAAAATTGTAAAATCCCAGGGTCGTATGATTTTTGGCAACCCGTATATACGCAAAATCCTTTGTCTTTCTGAACACAGGGAAACCCCACTTGATTTTCTCGCTTACCTCCGAAATATTTTCATGAATCATTTCTCGTATTGCTTCAAGAATACCCTTCTGAGATGCGGGGGCGTTTTCGACGTATTCGGTTACTTTGCTATCATAGTTCATGGTATAGATTCTCCTTTAGACTTGACTATAAAACGAGCTGAAATATAACAGGTTAGTGTCCAACCAATGAGCAAATTAAGGCTAACGCCCAGAGCGTAAATCGTGGGAAGCCGCCACCAATTCATTAGCTGACCATACGTAGCTGAGACAGCCGCAAGCCCCGCAACGACAACAATAGCCATTCTTGTCCGCAGATCAAGCTGGACTGTTAGTAGCAACAAGATTGTTAAGAAAATGGAGACAATTAAAAGCGTTATGAATTCGCCAACAAAATATGCTGTATAGTCGTTTTGCAAATGCTGCGTGACAATCCATGAGAATGTTTTGTCAGTGGTGTAAGTACTTATCTTGTCAATGAACTGTGCATCAAACGCCTCTGTTGTTAATGTGCTTGCAGGAAGTTGCAAAAGATTAGGAACAGGTGAATTCTCACCTTGCTCACCGGTTTGCACCGTAATGTTCTGAGCAGTTGGCACGCCCCAGGGGAACATCTGTGTCGCACTGCTCCACAAAAAGAGCAGCAAGGTCAATATCAACGTTGCAAATATCAGTTTTTTCATGTCGATTTCCTTTAATGTAGCGAGTTGTCACGCGGTTGATTCATTTGGAAACATTCGATATATTAGCGAATTCTAATATAATAGTCAATAATATGACCCTTAGCAAATCTTCCCCCGATATTTTCAAGGTTATCGCCGACCCAACGCGGCGAGCCATTTTGGACGCTTTGCAAGATCAGCCGCTTTCTGTCAATGAAATTTGCAGCCAATTCTCACTGACACAAGGGGCTGTCTCCCAACATTTGAAGATTCTTAGAGATATAGAGCTTGTTACCGTTACCAAAGCAGGACGGCAGCGGCTTTATTCCGCAGATCCATTGCCACTTCTAGAGGTATTTGAGTGGCTCTCGCATTATCGGAGATTCTGGCCGAAGCGGCTCGACGCGTTGGGGGAGTATCTTGATAGAACGAAGGATGCTAAATGAAACGTGATTTAAGCTTTCACCGTGACTACAACTATCCACCGGACCTAGTCTGGCAAGCGCTTACCGATCCAGACGCTATTGCCGAGTGGCTTATGGACAATGATTTCAAGCCTGTCATTGGTCACAAATTTCAACTTCGGACAAAGCCTGGGCCAGGGTTCGATGGAATCACCCATTGCGAAGTTCTAGAAGTTGAGCCGTCAAAGATACTGGCTTACACATTTACTGGTGGTGGAATTGACACTGTGGTGCGCTATCGATTGGAAGCGATCCCGAACGGAACCCGATTACATGTAGAGCATACTGGATTCGAGGGCGTCAAGGCTGTCCTAATAAGTTTTCTACTACAAATGGGTGTACGTACAATGTACGACAAAAATTTACCCGAAACACTTCAGCGCCTTGCCAACGAAAGCTGACCTCTAAGGTGATGGTGGCTCACGTTTTGATGCAAGGCAGGAAACGGCCGTTTTCGTTCAGCCCCAACACAATCAAACCGCCGTCTCCATTGGCCAAGGCTACCAAACATTCAGCCAATGTTTCTGTGTCCGCTTCTGCCAGAAATGCCAACCG
>JBNKLQ010000129.1:0-16314 GCA_050292445.1 Promineifilaceae bacterium (SeqCode)
TAGGCCAAGTTTGCAAACTTGACCTACATGAGGAGTAGTGGCATGAAGAAGCGTTGGATTGTATTAGCAGGATTATTAATAATCGTTGGTTGGCTAAGCAGTACGGCCGTTTCCGCCCAACCAACCAGCACCCCAGAAACACCAATTGGCAGCGTCAGCCTCACTGTTTCAGTAGTAGAAAGCGGCTTTACCCTGCCCGTGGACATCGCCAATGCCGGGGATGACCGCCTTTTTATTGTGGAGCAGCCGGGCGTCATTCGCATCATTGATGCCAACGGTAACATGCTGCCCGATCCCTTCCTGGACATCAACGCCATCGTGGACAGCGAAACCCACAACGAGCGTGGGCTCCTGGGCCTGGCGTTCCATCCCAATTACCCCAGCACCCCTTATTTTTACGTGAATTATACGGCCGTTTCCGGCAATGGAGACACCATCATCGCCCGCTACACCGTTAGCAACGATCCCAACGTGGCTGATGAAAACAGCGCCGTGGAAATCTTGCGCATCGACCAGCCCAATGGCAACCACAACGCCGGAGACCTCAACTTTGGTCCGCAGGATGGTTACCTTTACATCGCTATGGGTGACGGCGGCGGCGCGGGAGACACAGGTACCGGCCATACAGACGGCATCGGCAACGCCCAAGATATGACCAAGCTGCTGGGCAAAGTGCTGCGCATCAACGTCGATGGCGACAGCGGTCTGGCACCCGACTGTGGCAGCGTCAACGGCGGCGGCACGCCTCCCTACACCATTCCATCTGACAATCCCTTTTCCGCCAGCAGCGACGGCGTTTGCAACGAAATTTGGGCCTCCGGCCTGCGCAATCCCTGGCGCGTCAGTTTCGACCAGGAAACGTTTGATTACTACATCGCCGACGTGGGCCAAAATTTATGGGAAGAGGTCAATTTCCAACCCGCCAGCAGCACTGGTGGCGAAAATTACGGCTGGCGCTGCTATGAAGGCAACGTCACCTTCAATACCACCAATTGCGGTGACATTTCAAACTACCAATTCCCCTTTGATGTATATTCACACAGCAGTGGCAACGCTATCACCGGTGGCTATGTTTATCGTGGTAACGACTATCCATCGCTGAACGGTATCTATATTTACGCCGACTTTGGCAGCAGCAACTTCTGGCTGGCGCAAAACAGCAGCAGCTGGAGTATCACGCCGCTGGGTGGCATTGGCGTGAGCAACCCCAGTACATTTGGGGAAGGCTGTGATGGCGAACTGTATGTGGCCAGCCACAGCGGCACCATTTACCAAATTCAATCCAGCAGCGGTGCTAAACCAACTGGCGCTGTCCTGGATCAATTTGTCTATCTGCCCCTGGTCTTTGGTGGCATTGGAACAGAGCTGACCTGCTCTGGGTAAACCAGTAGGGGCGGTTCGCGAACCGCCCCTACTTATACGTTGGGATGGGCTTCCAATCTTTGAAAAGAACGCTCTGGCCTGACCCATATCAGGCTGACAAAAAAGCCAAGCAGCATAATGATGGCTCCACCCAGGTAAGGTAAATTAATATTTATGTCAAATAAATAGCCCGCCCCCAGCGGCCCTATAATCCTGCCCAAACTCATAAAGGAATTGTTTAGGCCTAACGCGATTCCCTGTCCCATTGATGTCTGTTGTGAGATCAGCGAGGCAACGGCTGGCCGAAGTAAGGCAACCGTCAGAACAAAGAAGCCGGTGGTTAGTAAAACGGTGGCATAATTTACGGCCGTTAACATCAACAAAAAGCCAATCACACTCCCCAACATCGACAGCTTAATGACAAATGGCTCGCCCCACTTCTTGGTTAACGGTCCGGTGAGTAACCCCTGCACTCCAGCAGACACCAATCCAACAACAACCATAATGGTGCCCACTTGTTCGGTGCCATAGCTAAACTTATGCAAAGCATACAGGCCGAAGATACCCTCAAAACTGGTCAGACCAAAGCTCATCAAGAAAGCCATGCCAAATAGAATGCCAATCGGGCTGTGCAGCGCAGTCCACAATGCTTTCACGTTTACCGTGCGCACTTTAGTCTGCTGCCGGGCCTCTGGCGGCAAGGATTCGGGCAAGAAAATAGCGACCAGAATCAGTGTCACCACTGCCATCGCTGCCGCAATAAAAAAGGGGCGCGACAGAGAATCACCAGCCAGCCAGCCGCCAATGCCCGGCCCCAGAATAACGCCGAGGCCCATCGCCGCCCCCAGCTTGCCCATCCCGCCGCCCCGATCTTCCGGTGCGGTGGAATCGCTGATGAAGGCCATCATCGAGGGATAGGTTGCCGAGGAAAGGATGCCCGCCAGGCTGCGCGCCAGGAACAACATCCAAAATTGCGTCGCCAGGCCAAACAAAATCAGGAAAACAGCATAACCAACAATGCCCAGCATTAAAATGGGTTTACGCCCGACCCGATCAGACAGTGCGCCCCAGATGGGGGCAAAAATGAGCTGCATCAGGGCATACACAGCCACCAGCCAGCCCAAGTCGCTGCCCGTTGCGCCCATCTTGTCGATCAAAAAAGGCATGATAGGCATCACCATGCCAAACCCCAGCATGATGACAATCATGGTCAGGGCCAGGATAGTGAGATTGCGACGATTGTTTAATGAACTGTTTGTGTTCATGGTTCAAGGTAAGTTTAGATTGGACCAATCTTTGAGATTGGTCCAATCTTGAATTCACAACTTAAGCTTTTTGTCCATTAGCCAGCAGCACCACCCCTTCACTGCCGTCTACAACGATGGTTTGGCCGCTATGAATGCGTTTGGTAGCCACGCCGGTGCCCAACACCGCCGGGATGCCATATTCGCGGGCTACGATGGAGCTGTGGCTTAACGGGCCGCCAATGTCGGTGACAACGGCCGTTGCCAGAGCAAACAATGGTGTCCAGGCAGGGGTCGTAATGGCCGCCACCAAAATATCACCCGGCTGCATCTGCCCGAAGTCTTCTGGACCATGCAAAACGCGCGCGGTACCGGTAAGGCGGCCGGGGCTAGCCCCCACGCCTTCAATTTTGTCCTCGGCTTCCTGGTCAATGCGGGCGGGCATCCATCGTTCCACGTTGATGCCCATAAACTTGGACTTGGGCGGCAGGATCGATGGAGGCGTTACCCGTTTTCTGGCCTGCCACAGCGCTTTGCGTTCGGTGACAACCGTTTGCAAACTGTCTAATTCTTCATGATGGTCCAGGGCAGAAACGGCCGTTGCCACCTCATCACCACGCAGCCAGAAAATATCCTGCGGCTGATTAATCAGTCCGGCCGCCACACCGCGCCGTCCAATTTCTAGCAGCATCTGGCGCAGCTGAGGCCAGCCCAGACCCATATCGGCCAACCCCTCTTCACGCAGCGGAATCATCCTTTGCGCCCAACCAACTGTCTTTTCAAACAGCCAGCGGCGCAGGCCACGGCGATGTCTGGCCCGTACGGCCGTCATGGCTGCTTCTCGTTTTGCCGCCAGCGCCGCTTGCCGCTCATGCGGGTTGCTCCCCTGCCCACTGACGTACACTTTCAACGTTTCCAGCAGCGGCGTGGGGTCATCGGCTGGGGTCGGCTTGAAGAAGTCCAGGTCGTAGATGGTGTAGCCGTACTGGTCCAGGTGCTGGTTGAACCGTTCTTGGAAGTTTGTCCACTCGTCGGCGGAGATGTGGGTAGGTACGGCCGTTCCAGCAAAATCGGCTGCCAGCTGCGCGGCGGATGCCTGGTCAAAGTAGGCTGCCAGCGCCGCCTGATCCCTGATCCACTGCCCCAAATCGTACAGCGATTTTTCGGCGCGGATGGGCAGGGAATTGAAGCCCAAGATGAAAGTCAACGCTGGTGGATTCCCATCCTGCTGGATGAGTTTTTCATACAGTTTAGTGAACACGGTTTCACTGGTGGTGGAGGCGGGAATAATGCCCGATTGCAGGGAGTTATACGTTTCCATGCCCAGTAAAGCCAGCTCTTGGGCACCCGCCCACAGTGTAGTGGCAGATAGCTCTTCAACCGGTTGCGCCTGCCAACGTGCTAAGGCCGCCACATACCGGGGATGGGTTTGCTCGCGCCAATGTGTCTCACCATTTTTAATGCGCCGGTAGATAACCACAAGCCCTCGTGTGAACATGGCAAGCCATACTTTTTTGCTAAACTTGCTGCTGTAGAAGGCATAGCCATTGATCGCATAAACCAGATCGGTAATTTCTTCAACCGGCTGGCCGGAAATGGAAGAAAACATCTGGCGCGATCCCAGATTGAGAGCGGCAACACCCATTGTTTCAAACAAGGGGCTCATGGGATCAGGCAGCAATTCGGCTACGCTGCTGCGCAAATACTGGCCCTTGCTATCCGGCAGTGGCCATTCACGAGGCGGCGCTGGTTCTGACTTTGCTGCACCGGTAAGCAACCGTACCGTCCCGGCAAACCCGTCCACTTCTACCATTTGGCCGTCGCGCAGCACATTGGTAATGTTGTCAATGCCAGCCACGCACGGCTTGCCGTATTCGCGGGCCACCAATGAGCCATGCTGCAACAAGCCGCCCACTTCCAGCAAAATGGCTGCGGCGTTGGCAAAAAGTGGCGTCCAGCCAGGGTCGGTGGCGCGGGCTACCAGAATGTCGCCGGGCAGCACCGGCTTTTCATCCGGCGTGTGCAGGATTTTGATGGGACCTTGCACCACGCCGGGGGAGATGGGCTGACCAACCAGTTCACCATCGCGGGCTGGACGGGGGGCAGGCCGTAAAATCTTGCCGCGTGAATCGAAGATACGTGGCATGTCACGCACGTGGGCCAGGCGGCGCAGGTAAGCGGTGTTCTCGTAGGCCAGGGCACGCAGGCCCAGGCTGGGGTCAACCAGGGCCTGATCCAACTGATCAAGCGTGAGATCGAATACTTGCTGGGTGGTGTCTAAACGGCCGTTCCCCACCAATCCTTCCGCCGCCTGCAACACTCGCTGCCGCAGCTTATTCAACACCCAGATGTAGTAATATTTGTGGCTCTCGCGCAAGCCACCATAGGCCACCAGACTGGCATACTGTTTGCGGAACGTTTTGGCCTTGCGCCTGCTACGCTGTTCCAAAATTGAGAAGAGTTCCTGGAAGACGGATTCACGCTCAGCAGCGGATCGGGCAAAGATCGCTCCAGGATTGTTGGCCGGATCGCTGTTTTCCGCCAAGGCACGCAGCTGGGTGAAAAATTGAGACGGCTGCTCATCGTAACGCGGCGTGCCCAGGTCCAATTCTTTGGGGCAGCGGAACCCATAGTTGGCCATGAACTCATTCCAGGCTGTTAAGAATTCAGGTGAGAAATCGCTGGCGTGCAAGCGCCGGGCAAACTGTGCGCCCGATTCACAAGCCATAATCTCTGGGAATTGAGCCAGCTTGTACATGGCCAACCCCATCTCGATGGTCACGTTATCCGGCAAGGCGCGCTCCAGATAGACAACCTTTTGCTGCACCGCTTCCGGTTCTTTTTTCAGCAATCGCTTCAGTCGCATTCGTGACAGCTCCGAAACTAGAAGCGAAGCCATCGCCTCGTCCATGTAAGCCAGGTAGTGGCGTAAACTCTTTTGCGCCAGGGAACGAAACGTTTGCGGTTGGTCAAATTCGCTTTGAATGTCTTGCCGCATAGCGGCAACGGCCGCAGCCACGTCTGATTTGTAGGCCTCAGGCTGGCGAAATGCTTTCACCGATTTGAACAACGGCCGCATGTTGCGCCAGATCGCTTTCCAGAGCATCCCTTTCAGAGCGGGTGGCAATTTTTCGGGGATGTATTCGTCTTTGTCGATGTTGGCCAAGATGTCAGAGGCCCCCACATCCATCACGCGATATTCGCGCACGATGCGATCGTACCCTTGCAATTTTATGTTGTTGGAGACGTTGAGGTACATACGGCCGTCAAAGGTAAGAGCCAACCCGTTTTTAATGTCATTGGCCGCATTCACGCCGCCTGTAAATTCACTCAACGCTTCGTCAGACAGGGCCAAAAAGTCGGTCCCCATCACGCTGAGTGGTTCGTTGATACCTTGCTTGAGCAAGGTTTTGTCCCCATAAAGCAATTTGGGCGCACCGGGCGGGGTAATCATGCTCTCCGGCAAGGGATAGTAAGCGGTGATGGGCCGGGCCTGGAGCAAATAAAGTTCATCATCGGCGAAGGCCCACTCGATGTCGATGGGTTTGCCATAAGCCGCTTCAACTTCGCCCGTGAGCTGGGCAATTTGCCTGACTTGCACGTCGCTGAGCGACGGCCGTTCTGCCCCGTCCCCTGTTTTTTCTATCGTGCCGCCATGATCTTGCAGGTAGACGGCCGTTTCCTTGCGGCCAATCTCCCGGCTCAGAATCGCTTGCTGCACCCGATCCACCACGAACGTATCGGGCGTCACCACGCCAGACACCACCGATTCTCCCAGACCAAAGTTGGCGTTGATGACTACCTCATCGTAGCAGTTGTTCAGCGGGTTCAAGGAAAAAGCAACTCCAGCGGCATCGGCCGCGACTTGCTGCTGCACCACCACGGCAATGCGCGGCTGGGCCACATCAAAGCCGCGTTCTTGCTTGTAAACGAAGATGCGTTCGTCAAGCACAGAGGCAAACGAATGGCGAATGGCGTCTTGCAGTGTGTTGGGTGTGACGCCCAAACTAGTCTCGTAGCCACCGGCAAAGGAAGCGCCTTCCAAATCTTCTTCCGGCGAGGAGGATCGCACGGCAAAGAGGGAAACGCCCGCCTGGCTCAATGTTTGGCTGGCTGCGGCCAGCGTGTCACATTGCTGCGATGAGAATTCGAAGCGCAAAGCGGCGGCTTTGGCTGCCTCGCAGGCAGTTTGGCGCTCGTTGGGGGAGCTGTTGAGAACGGCCGTCCACAACCCAGATTGATGCAGTTGCTTGAACCAGGGCTGGAAGAAAACGGCCGTGAGCACAAACCCCATCGGCACCGGAAAACCAGCCTGGCTCATACGAATCAGCGACAAGCCTTTGCCGCCCACCTCAGCCAGGGTTGGGGTTGTTTCAGTTGAAAAATGGTAAACAAGTGGTTGTTGGTTCATGATGACCCTCGTAGTTTTGGTAATCGGTTATCGGTAAACGGTAATCGGTCGTTGTTGAACGATTTACCGATCACGGTTCGCCGATCACCGGCGAATCAAAGCGTTCAACGGCAACAAGTGCCAGGTTAAAGTCCCAAATCTGGTTGAGCAAGCCGCGTAGTGCTGCCTGGTCGGCGACCGCCCCCGTGAGGACGGTGAGTTCACCATTGTGACCTTGGCTGGTCATCGTGAAACCGGCAAACCAGTCGGCCCAGCACGCATCAAGGTAACCTTCCAACGTTATGCGGTATTGACAGGCAGCTTCAGTTGGCTTACTCATCCTAATTCCTTGCAGTTTTAGGTGCGACGCACTTGTGGAAGTGCGTCGCACCTGCCGCTAGCTAAACATTTACACTGGTCAGTATGCCACAAACGGTGGTATGGAGGACCATACGAAAGTATGGAGGAGGTATGGGGAACGGCCGTTGAAGTTAAGGCAATATCTGTAGTTCGCGGGCGCGGGCAACGGCCGTTGTCCGGTTACCCACCCCCAATTTGCCGTAAATATTACTGGTATGCCACTTGATGGTAGGCAAGGAGAGCACCAATTCCTGGGCAATCTCACGGTTAGACAGCCCGTTGGCAATCAGCGTCAATACCTCTAGTTCTCGTTCGCTCAAAGGCTCGATGAGCTGCGATCGGGTTGAAATCTCAAGCGGTGCGCGTGGCGATTGGCCCACAGGCTGGCCAAAGGCGGCCAAAAGCGTTTGCCGATACCTTTCTTGTTCGCTGGATTCAAGCTGTTGTCTTTGCAAGATCGCCGCCACGTCTGGCCCGGCTTCCACAAACAGGCGAACAAAACCGCCCGGCTCTCCTAATTTTAGGGCGGCCTGCATCTGCTGATTCGCCTCGGATAACTCCCCTTTTTGCTGGTGAGCCAGGGACATGAGCAAAAGTATTTCCAGCTCTAAATCGCAGCGCTGCAAACGGCGGGCATTGGCCAACAAGGGAGGCAGCAACGCGAGGGCATCATCTGGCTGCCGCTGCGCCAACCGCAGCCGGGCCAACACGACAAATTCATATTTGCGCATGTGGCCTTCAATGAGGTCATCCTGTTTTTGTAAAGCCACTGGGTCCACAGTCGGCGGAATGTGCCGCTCGGCACACCAGGCGCTGACCGCTTGAAGATCACCTTGCAGCAGGCGCAAAGTTGCGTCTGACATAGCCACGGCAATATCGTCAAATTGGGTGCCTTTGGTTTGGTAAGCAATCTGCCGGGCCTTTTCCAGAGCATTGTTGGCAGCTTCGGCATCGCCCTGGGCCTGTTTGACACGTGCCAGCCAGATGTGTCCGGTTAAGGCAGACAATTCCCGCCAACGTTCGGTTAAAGTCAGGCCAGTTTGGGCATGCTGCAAGGCCAGTTCCAGCTCATTCCACTCGAAATAAAGCCGGGCCAGGCCGATGTGTGATTCACCGGCAATAGGCAACGGCCGTTCCGCGTCATCGGTGGCTAAAACCAAAATTTGCTCATAAATGCGCTTCGCCCGGTACAGGTCACCATCGCGCCATGCCTGGCTGGCCAACCGCCCCAGCGAAGCAGCAGCAATGGTCATATTCCCCACCTGCTGGCCGAGCCGGGCGGATTCTTCCAGAGTTTGCACCCCTTTCTCCAAATCGCCGCTAAACAGGAGAGATAAGCCCAATACCCAAGTTGCCACGCCGCGTAAAAAGGTACGGTCGGGGGCCAGCTGCGCCAGGCTTTGCTGCACCAACTGGACAGCAGCGGTGCCATCGCCGCGCAAAATCGCCAGCAAGCTGCGCACCAGCGCCATTTCGCCAGGGGCACCCTCCGCCGAAACATGCCGTAAAGCAACCTCTACCTCAATCTGGGAGCGCCCTTCCATGATTAAAATCCAGGCGGCGTATAAACTGAGAGACGGACGTTTGGCCAGTTCCGTTTCTGGCAAAACGGTCAACCACCCCTTCACCGTCACCAACTCACTGCGCATGAGCATTGTTTCAGCATGTTGCTCGATGAGATCGGCAGCCTTGTTGTCTGCATCGGCGCGCAGCGCATGGCCAATGGCCTCCTCCACAAAGCCATTGGCCTCAAACCAGGCAGCCGCTCGCTGGTGCAGGGCGGGAATTTGTGCCGGGGCCGTTTGGTGCAAGCGTTGGCGCAACAAATCGGCGAACAGCCGGTGATAGCGGTACCAGCGACGCTCATCGTCCAACGGGATGAGGAATAGATTGGCGGCTTCGAGCTGTTCGAGAATCTGCTGGGCAGAGGCAGGGGGGCGGAGGGGCAGGGGAGCAGAGGGGAATTTCTCTCCCCAGCCCCCCTGCTCCCCAGCTCCCCAGCTCAAAATAGCATCACACAAGGGGGCACAAAAACGGTCAAGAACGGCCGTATACAGCAAAAAGTGGCTCACTTCCTCTGGCTGGCGGGACAGCACCTCTTCCATCAGATAATCCAAAATGTAGCGATGGCTGCCGCCAAAACTTTGCACAAAATCGGCCGTGTCTGGCCGACCTTGCAGGGAAACGCCCGCCATTTGCAGTCCGGCAATCCAGCCTTCGGTGCGGCGGTTAAGCGTTTGCACATCTTGCGCCGTGAGCGAGAGGGCCATCACCCGGCTGAGAAAATCGGCCGCTTCTTCTGGGGTAAAGCGCAAATCTTGCTGACGCAGTTCCACCAGCTGGTTTTGGGCGCGCCAGCGGGCCAGCGGCAGCGGCGGATCGGCGCGAGTGGCCAGCAGCAGGTGCATTTGTGATGGCATATGCTCCAGCAAAAAAGCAACCGCCTCATGAATCACGCGATTGTGGATCAGGTGATAATCATCCAAAACAGTAACGAGGTGGGTTTCTGGTTGCAAGGCGAGAACGGCCGTAAGCTCATTCACCAGATCGGTCATGATGAGGTCAGGCGTGGTGGTGGAAACGGCCGTTTCCGGCAAAGAGATGGAGAGGTCCGCAGCGGCCAATGCTGCCAAAAAGTAGGCCAAAAAGCGGGTAGGATCATTATCCTCTTCGCCTAAGGAGAGCCAGGCAACAAGCGTATCATTTTCAGCAGCGCGGGCCATGAAGGCCGCCACCAACGTCGTTTTGCCAAAGCCAGCCGGAGCCGAAACCAGGCCCAACTTACGCTGGCGCACGGCATCCAGCCGCTGCAAAAGACGGCGGCGCACCACCAAAGATTGTCGCGTTGTAGGAATGGTGATTTTTGTCTGTAACAAGGCCATGATTCATGCCATCCGGATCTAAACTGTTTCCGGTTAACAAATGATTTGAGCCATTATACAGTTTTTGCGGCAAGAGAGGATTTCAACTGAGAAATGGATTGTTACGGCCGTTCCACCAGCGGCAAGAATTGATTTTCGACATTGACTGTGATAGGGGGACCTACTGCCAGGTCTTGGCCCCACACAAACGCATCTGCCGTTAAGGTAGGCGTAAACACACCATTCGTAAAATAGCTCACGTCAAAATTGGGGCTGCTGGTAACGGCCGTTTGCCCATCACCAAAATCCCAACTGTAGTTTACCGGGATGCTGCCTGTGACAGTGGTTGTGTTGCTGAAAACGGCCGTTCCCGGAAAATCCACCACGGTTGGGGTCACGTCAAAATTGGCATCCACACCGCCGCTGTCAAAACCAAATGGGGTAAACATCGGCCCGGCAAAGCAGGGGTACGTTTCTGGCGTGGGTTCCCCATTGACCGTCCAGCAATAACGGCCGTCGCCATCCTCTACTTCAGGAATGCGATCCGTGGTCGATTGCGGCACATACCATAGCACCAGATTAGCGCTGCTGATCGGCTCGTTGTTGACATAAATGTCCGGCCCTTGCAGATGATCATCATTGCAGCAGTAGCTTGGCCCCGGCGGACTAAAAATGGGCAGGTCGGTGTCACCTTCCTCTGGCTTATGAAGCGTTATGTAAATAAAAGGATCGTCGCCCGTGCCGCCGTCATTGAATTGGCCCAGCCCTGGCTCGATGTAAAAGCCAGCCCCGGCGGCGTCCATCACCCACCAGCCCACATTGGCGGCATTAAGCTGATGTGGTCCAAAACCTTCAGCTTCGTATGGCGTGCGGTACGTCTCGTTGGCTGGCACCACCCATTGCTGACCATCCCAAAAGGCAAAGCTGTCGTTGGCGTCGCCATCCACAGCGATGTCTATGCGCACCACAGGGCGGTAGACAGGCTGCTGTAACGCCGGATCATCCCCGCAGCCCCGGCCAAAGGCACCCACCACGACCCGGAAACGGCCGTCCACAAAAAACTGGTAATGCTGCCCATAGCGATAATTACAGGCTTGCCCCCAGGCCGCCATGCGAAAATCCTGTACAATCTCAAAACCAATCACCGAGCTGCCATCCAGCAAATCGCGCACCTCAGTTTCGCCAAACGGCGGGATGGAGAAGCCCCCGCCGCTGCCGCCGCAGCCCGTCACGTCAAAAAAGCCAGGGTAAAAGTATTCGCCATTGTAATCGACATGCCATTCGGGCAGGGACGCGCTGGTGAGGACAGCGCGCCCCTGGTAGGTCACATTGTAGACGCGTAGGCCATCGGTGCCGGTTGTTTCATAGCTCAACATCCAGCCATCTCGGTTAGTGCTGCCGGGTGCGGGGCAAAAACCACCCTCTGGTTTGTAGGGTATGGACTGACCATCATCGGAAACAGAGGTCCAGCGCAGCCCGGCTACTGTTTCTGTGGTGAGATCAACAATCGCCCACAAAATGCGGTTGCCCACACGAAAAGTTGGCCCGGCGCACAAATGCCCCTGGTCGCAAGCCGAACCGCGCAGTCCGGCAGCCACAGGAGCCATATCGGCCTGGGTTGGCCGAAAGCCCAGCGCGTCAATGACGCCGGGATCGTTCATAGCCAGCTGTAGGGCACGGTTGGCTAGCCGCTGGTTGATGCCCGGCTGCATGTTGGGCTGGTGCAGCACATCAAGCACCACCCCCGCATCGGTATCCACAACGGCCGTTACCGTGCCATTTTCATCAAAACTGTAAATTTCTACCTGGTAGCAAACGGCCGTGGCGCAAGCGGCGCTGGCCTGGGTAAACTGCTGCCTCATCTGGCGCACGCCAAACACCTCGCTGCGCTGCCCGTTGGTTAGCTGCTGTACACGGGCATCGGCCAGAGCCAATGCCTGGGCCGTTTGCTGCTCGGTGGTGATGGCTGTTTCTAAGGGCAATGGCGCGCTTTTGCCCCGGACGGAAACGGCCGTTTGCCCCAACTCCCACAACAACAGCAGCAGCGTCACCCCAAAGATGATCCACAACCCCACCAACCCCCTCTCCAACCTCTTTTTCCTCTGTGCCCTCTGTGGCTCAAGCGGTTTATCCAAGCTTCACCTTCACAATGCCCGCTTCAACTTTGATGGGGTATTTTTTGAGGCGATAATTTTCATCTTCAGGCCAGAGGATACGGCCGTTGCGAATGTCCCAGCAATATTCATGGTCGGGGCAGGTCACTTTGTAGCGGCTCAGCCAGCCTTTGGCAAAATCGGAGGAGGCATGAGGGCATTCTGCGGAAAAGGCGTAAAGTTTACCGTCCCAGCTAGTAAGAATGATTTTGTGACCGTTGATGGTAACGGCCGTCATCTGGTCTGCTTGCACAGCCTCGGCGGAGACCGTGGTGAAGTAGCCCTCGGCATCCGGCGTAGCTTTAGAGCGAAATAAATTCATAAATTCTCGGTAGGGGCGACCCGGCGGGTCGCCCGTACAACGGATAATCAATAAAAAGGGCGCAGCATTTGGCTGCGCCCTCAAAAGTAGCGAATTTATAACCGTTTGGCAAGCAACCGCCTGCCCCGTTCACCAACTATTCAACCGGATCGGGTTCAGCCATAAGCGCCTCAATGGCGGCCACGGCTTCCAAATCGGAGCCACGGCTGAATTCGCCGATGTGTTGGTAACGGATACGGCCGTTCTTGTCAATGAGATACGTCGTTGGCCAGTACCGCTGGTTGTAAGCGCGCCAGGTTTGCCGGTCATTGTCGATGGCTACCGGATAGGTAATTTCGAATCGCGCCAGCGCATCCCGCACGTTGTCTACTTCACGCTCGTAGGCAAATTCTGGGTAATGAATACTGATAACCGTAAAGTCGTCCCCCTCGTACTGTGCTTGCCATTCCTTAACCCAAGGAATCGTCCGTTGACAATTAATGCAGCCAAAGGTCCAAAACTCCAACAGCACCACCTTGCCCCGCTGGGCGGCCAGCGTTACCGGACCATCGCTGTTGAGCCAAACGTCGTTTAAAAATTCGGGCGCTTCGCCCATGTCGGGTAAGTCCACCACTATGTCACCTCGTGTGGGCGGCATCACTGTGCCGCTGGCAATCACTTCAACTTCCCCACGGCTCACTTCTTCCCCAGCAGGTGAGGTACAGGCCACCACAGCCAAAAGAAGCATGAAGGAAACGGCCGTTCCCCATAATATCTGTTTTTGTCCCATCTGTTTACCTCCAAGGCAGTTTTCAGCAACCCGTATCTTGTCCACTTTTCACCGTTTACTACCTGTTTACTGATTACTGATAAAGTCTACGCTACATAGCTTAAAAGAGGCTTACAGAATGCTTACCATATCCACCTTCACTGATCATTTACGAAAAATTTGCGGCCCGCCTACACAATAAGAAAAGATAGTCAGCTAGATTGTAATAAAAGCTGTTATACTGTTTAATAAGATTTAAACACCACATGTCCTTGCAGTTTACGCAAAGGGTGCGTTTAGCAACAACGTTTCATCAAGAAACGCATCCGTGAAGCTTGATCGTCTACCAAAATCAAAGTTATAAACGGTCAAGCCCAAAGGGGTTGCAGTTTGTCATAGCCTCCAGTTGTTTTGTAGTAAATATACGTTAACCGCGAATTTCCATAAGGTTTTCCAAAAGCATTTTGCGGTTTACGTCAATGACCAGCCAGAGGATGCAGCGTTGAACGAACAACCATCAATTACTCAGATTCAGTCCAATATCAAGCAGCTCCGCGATCTGATTGATAACCTTGGCAGCACCGTTAATCAACAGCACCAAACCCTCATCACCACTCGCGCCGAAATTGCCCAAAGAGCCGCTACTCAGTCCAGCGATGAACTTGCCCGCCTGTTGGTGCATGTGCGGCGCAACCTGGAAGATCTGGAACGCCGCTTCAAAGAGCAGCAAAAAGAGCAGGAGCAACTTCAGGCCCTGCAAGAAATTAGCCGGGTGATTAACTCATCTTTGGACCTGAATGAAGTGTTGGGCTTCGTGATGGATTCCATCATCGACCTAACCAAGGCGGAGCGGGCCATTTTACTGCTGAAAGATGAAGAAACCGGCGAGCAAGAGGTAAGCTTGTACCGCAATGTCGATCGGGAAACCATCGAAAAATCATCTGCCTTTGAGATTAGCCGCAGCATTGTGCGCACCGTCGCCGAAACGGGCGAACCGGTGGTGACGATGAATGCGCAATCAGACAGTCGCTTTGCCGCCCAAGAAAGCATCATCAGCTACAACCTGCGCTCCATTTTGTGCGTTCCCCTCAAAATCAAAGATGATATCACGGGCGTCATTTACGCCGATAACCGCATCGCTGCGGGAGTGTTTGGCAACACCGACCGGGATTTGCTGGCTTCCTTTGCCAACCAGGCTGCTGTGGCTATCGACAATGCCCGCCTGTTCCGCCAAACCCAGGCCAACCTGATCGAAATCACGGAAATGCGCGATTTGATGGATAACGTATTTGCCTCCATCGCCAGTGGCGTCATCACCATTGATGAAGAAGAGCGGATTGCTCTGTACAACAGGGCGGCAGAACGCATTTTGGGTTTCCCAGATACGGCCGTTATGCACGAAACCTACAAAATCGCCATGGAAACGCTTGGCTTGCCTGTCGAGCCACTCATCCACGACGTATGGACCAACGGCGGAGCACACAACACCGAAGTAGATGTCGTCGTCAACAAGCGCCCCGGCATGACCTCCCTTAACCTTACGCTCACCCCGCTGCGCGACTATGACCAGGATACGCTGGGCGTCGCCATGGTGCTGGACGACGTGACCGAAAAGAAGCGTCTGGAAAGCGTGCGCCGCTATCTGCCACCTGCTCTGGTAGACCAGATTCGTGACCTCGACGCCGCGCAACGGCCGCAGCGCCGCATCATGAGCGTGGTGTTTGCCGACGTGCGCGGCTACAGCACCTTCAGCGAACACCTGGACCCGGAAAATCTGATTCAGATTATGAATGGCTATTTCACCGAATTTGTCTACGCTATCAACGAATACCAGGGGCTGACCGACAAATTTATGGGCGACGCGGTAATGGCCCTGTACAACACACCGCTCAATCCCCAGGAAAATCACGCTGAGCGGGCCATTCGCACCGCGCTGATGATTCGCAAAAACATGCAGCGTTATCTGGCTGGTTTGCCAGAAGATCGGCGGTTGCATTTTGGCATTGGCATTCACACGGGGGAAGCCGTGGCAGGGAACGTTGGCAGCAGCCTACGCAAGGATTACTCAGCCATTGGCGACGCCGTCAACCTCTCCAAGCGCATCCAGGAAAACGCCCAGGCCGACGAAATTCTTATCAGCAGCGCCACCTACGAACAGGTAAAAGCGTGGGTCACGGCCGAACCGCTGGAACCAATGAAAGTCAAAGGCCGCCAAACACCCGAGCAAATTTACCGTTTAACCGGTGCGTTGGCTGAGTAACGGCCGTTTACCTCAAACATCAAACGCTCTTGACATAACGCATTTCATGCAGTTCTAGCCCACTGGGTCGTCTCTCCACCTTTGTCGTGCCGTCTGACTTGAAGCCAAATTGCTCATAAAAGTGAATGGCGCGCTCGTTCCCCGCCAGCACCCACAGCGAGACTGCCTGGTAACCTTGTTTTTCCAGCCGATTGAGTCCCTCCTTCATTAAGGCTGCGCCAAAACCTTGGCCCCATCTGTCTGGCAGCAGGTAGATGGCGTAAATTTCGCCGGTTTTGTTCTGGTCTAAATCTTTGTCGCGGGTACGGCCGTATGAAACAAACCCCACCACACGCTCATCATCCTCATACACGGGAACAATTTTGGCCGGATCAGCAAGGATTGACTGCCATCCTTTGATTCGTCGCTCGATAGAAAGATTGTTCAAAAAATCATCCGGCAGCAGCCCACGATAAGCGCCTTGCCACGACTGAATGTGAACGGCCGCAATCTGTTCCGCATCTTCCACTGTTGCCACACGGCATTGGAGAGGCATCCACAGGTTGAGCTCTACGTCATTCGATGATCAGATGAGATTATAGCGGCTGAGCAAGTGCTGGATCTCACTCTGGTGG
>JBNKLQ010000130.1:0-16309 GCA_050292445.1 Promineifilaceae bacterium (SeqCode)
ACCGGCTTGCAGCCCGCCGACATGGACAAAGCGCAGGTGGGTATTGCCAGCGTCTGGTATGAGGGCAATTCCTGCAACATGCACCTGCTGGACCTGGCCGCCAAAGTCAAAGAAGGCGTCGCTGCGGCCGATCTGGTGGGGCTGCGATTCAACACCATCGGCGTCAGCGACGGCATCAGCATGGGCACCGACGGCATGAGCTTCTCGCTGCAATCCCGCGACCTCATCGCCGACTCCATCGAGACGATCATGGGGGCGCAGTGGTACGATGGCCTGGTTGCCCTGCCCGGCTGTGACAAAAATATGCCGGGCTGCATCATGGCCATGGGGCGGCTGAATCGACCCGCGATCATGGTGTATGGCGGCACCATCCAGGCGGGCTGCACCGCCAAACATGCCAAGCTGGACATCGTCTCCGCGTTCCAGAGCTACGGCGAATACCTAGCAGGCAGCATCAGCGACGAAGAGCGGGAAGAGATTGTGCGCAACGCCTGCCCTGGTGCAGGGGCCTGCGGCGGCATGTACACGGCCAACACCATGGCCTCGGCCATCGAAGCGCTGGGCATGAGCCTGCCCTACTCCGCCTCCTACCCAGCCGTCTCCGAAGAGAAGGCAAGTGAGTGCGTGGAGGCTGGTCGCGCCGTCCGCACCCTGCTAGAAAAGGACATCAAGCCACGCGACATCATGACGCGGGCAGCGTTTGAGAATGCGATGGTGGTGACGATGGCCCTGGGCGGCTCGACCAACGCCGTGCTGCACCTCATTGCCATGGCCCGCTCGGTAGATGTGGATTTAACGATTGACGATTTCCAGGCGGTGAGCAACCGGGTGCCGTTTTTGGCAGATTTAAAGCCAAGCGGCCGTTTTGTGATGGAAGATTTACACGCTGTAGGCGGCACGCCTGCCGTGATGAAATATCTATACGAAAACGACTTCATCAACGGTGACTGCCTGACGGTAACAGGCAAAACCGTGGCCGAGAACCTGGCCAATGTACCTGGTTTAAGTGAGGGGCAGGAAGTGATACGGCCGTTAACCAATCCCATCAAAGAAACCGGCCATATCCAAATCATGCGCGGCAATCTGGCCCCAGATGGCGCTGTGGCCAAAATCACGGGCAAGGAAGGGCTGGTGTTTAGCGGTACGGCTCGCGTTTACGATTCGGAAGAAGCAATGCTAACTGGACTGGAGAATGATGAAATTCAGAAAGGGGATGTGATTGTCATCCGCTTTGAAGGCCCCAAGGGCGGCCCTGGGATGCCAGAGATGCTCACGCCGACGAGCGCCATCATGGGCGCTGGTTTGGGCAAGGATGTGGCGCTGATGACAGACGGCCGTTTCTCCGGCGGCAGTCATGGTTTCATTGTGGGGCACATCACCCCAGAAGCCCAAGATGGTGGCCCCATCGCCCTGGTGCAAACCGGCGACAAAATCACGATTGATGCCAACAGTCGCACCATCAATATGGACGTCAACGATGAGGAAATTGCCCGCCGCCGTGCCGCCTGGACCGCCCCACCCTTTAAAGCGACGCGGGGCACGCTGTACAAATACATCAAGAATGTAAAGTCTGCCTCGGAAGGCTGCGTAACGGACGAATAACCAGGCCGCTGGCGAATAGCCACCAAGAAAGGAGAATGCAGCATGACAAAATACGTGGGAATCCTAACGGCTGGAGGGGATAGCCCCGGCCTAAATGCGGCTATTCGCGGTGTAGGCAAAGCGGCGCTTGGGCTAGGAATGAACATTATTGGATTCCAAGACGGGTTTCGCGGTTTAATGAATAACCGCACCGTCCGGCTCGACGGCGAACGATTGTCGGGCATTCTCACCGTGGGGGGCACCATCTTGGGCACCAGCCGCGACAAGCCACACAAAATGCCTATTGGCGACCGGGTCATGGATATGACCGACGTGATGGTTGACACCTATGAACGACATCATTTGGATGCGCTGGTTTGCCTGGGTGGCGGGGGAACACAGAAAAATGCTTACCGCCTTATGCAAAAGGGATTAAACATCATTACCCTGCCCAAAACAATTGACAATGATGTGGCGATGACAGACGCTACCTTTGGCTTCGATACAGCTCTAGGTATTGCTACGGAAGCAATTGATCGGCTACACAGCACGGCTCACAGCCATCATCGCATCATCGTCGTGGAAATTATGGGTCACAACACGGGCTGGCTGGCGCTGGGTTCAGGTATTGCTGGCGGAGCAGATGTGATCTTGATTCCAGAGATTCCCTACAACGTGGAAATTGTGGCCGAAGCCATCCGCCAACGCAGCCGACGTGGGCATCGGTTCAGCATCGTGGCCGTGTCTGAGGGAGCTGTTTCCCAGCAGGTGGCGGAAAAAATAGAGACGCTGACCGCATTAAAGGACGCCGCCGAAAGCAGCGATGAAAAAAAAGAGGCCAAGGCAGCCTTAAAGGCAGCAAAAGCAGAACAGACTGGCAGTACCTGGAAATTATCACGAGAATTGGAACGGTTAACCGGTTTGGAGTCACGAGTAACAATTTTGGGGCATGTACAGCGGGGCGGTATGCCATCTGCCGTGGATCGACTGTTGGGCACCCGGCTGGGCACGGCTTGTATTGAGTTTATCCAAGAAGGTGTTTATGGTGTGTTGGTGGCTTCACAGGGGTCAAAAGCCGTTCCCGTGCCGCTGGAACAAGTGGTGGGTAAACGAAAATCCGTGCCACCCGAACATCCCTGGGTGAAAACAGCCAGGCAAGTTGGAACTTGCTTGGGCGATGAAGTTTAGAGGGCTCTGTTTGCTTGTAGACCTGGGCCACTTTGCCGAATAACCCTTTAACCAAAGCCCCAATGATCGTCTTCACCGGGGCTTTGGCTCATATTTCAAATTAGATTATCAATTGGGGCGCATATAGTCTGGAACAGGTTGGGGCAGGATCAGAATCTGTCCTTCGTAAATGTCCTTGAGATAATAATAACTGTAATCCGGGTAGGCATAATAGCCATACCCACAGCAGTAACGATACCCGTAATAATAATCATAATGGTAGTAGTAGGTGTACAAACCGTTAATCCGCGCCAGTTCAGATTGGGAAATGCTGTGTGCTGCCGCAATACTTTCTAACGTTTCACCTGCTTCCACCATATGATAATCGACACAGGCTGTTCCATAATATGGTCCCACACTGCCGATATCGGGAATGTAAAGGACCTGCCCTGGATAAATGTAGTCTGGATTGTAGATATAATTGTGGGCGCGTATCGCACTCACAGTGGTGCCATAACATCGGGCAATTTGCATCAGCCACTCACCGTAAACAACGGTGTGCATCGCCGATTCGGGTGCGGATTCAACCTCAATGGTTACCTTTGCTACTGCGCATATACCGTTGCCGTCACAGGTTTCATAAGTAAATGCATCACTTCCTTCAAAATCATCACTCGGTGTGTAGGTAAAACGGCCGTCTGCCAACAGCACCACGCCTCCACTTGCGGGGGCGCTTTTGGGTGTCTGGGTCACGGCTAAACTATCCCCAAGATCATTTTGCAATACGTTGCCACTTACTGGCTTATTGAGCGTTGTCTTGACACTGTCTGCTTCTAAAACAGGCCCGCCTACCTTGATAAAGACAGATGCCGTGGCACACACTGACAAGGCATTACATGCTTCATAGTCAAATCTATCTTCCCCGACGAAGTCTGCATCAGGCAAATAACTGAATTCACCTGTTTCTTGAAGTGCGAGCGTGCCGTTTGCGGGCTGGGCTACAGGTGCTGTATTGACAAACAAATCACCATTGTCGTTAAGCTGCACATTCGCTTCTAGAGTCAGATTTGGGGGAGTGGTAAATTGATCATCGCTGAGTTGAAAATCCCGAACAGCAACATGGACGCTTGTCTCCGTGGTGTCATCTTTGGCCACCACAACAGATGACTTCACCCTATCGGAAACGGCCGTTTCGTCCGCCTTGTTATTCTCAGTAATCAACGGTTCGTTTAGATCAATCACCTGCCAACTCAAAAAGGCAAGCAAGGCAATAAACAGCAAGCCAACAATAGCCAAGATAAAATTTCGCATGGGATTACCCTCCTTTCTTGCGAAAAAAGTATGAAGTTTTTGCACAACAATAAGAATTTAGGCTAGGAACCCAACTGGCGGTAATGGGTGGGCTACAATGAAAACGCTAACCTTGGTTAGCACAACAGTATATTACAATAAATGCGGCCAAGAATATTACAAAAAAGTGCCAATCTTCCGACAAAAAAATAACGGCCGTCTCCCGTCAAAAAAGAATAGGAAACGGCCGTCTTTTTAACAGAACGAGTAGAAATGAGCGATTAAGCGGCGACCGCCTCATTTTGCATCATCAACTTGCCATTGCTGCCGTCCTGCACCACGTATTTCACATTAAAATCATGGGAGTTAGAGCCTGTATAAATCCCTTTGATCGTCTGGCCTGGAATTTTCCGACCGGAACGGAGAACGATCGTGACGTGCAGCGTGTAAGGCACAGCGATGGTACTCACCGACACAACCCCCATCGCCACATAAGCCTGATTCGGCGGAACTGTAACGGCCGTTTCCACCGACCATGCCCGGGAGCGTGTTTCAGAACCACCCCACGTGTGAGAGTAATTCACCTCGGCAGAAACCTTCACTTTGCCCTCAGCCAGCAGGGGAATTCCCGCCGAGACTTCTGTTTCGACACCCACCTTGCCGCCAAGCGTATTTGACCAGCTCGACGTCTCAGAAACAGAACCGCTCAACGTAATCTTGGACGTTTGCGTCTGAGGCGTGTTATTCACCACAGGCAGTGTGGCAATCCCTTGCGACCCTGTGCTCAGGATGGTGGCCGCAGCAACATCGTAATCAATGCGCACAAGTTCCACATTCGCCAGCGGGTCAGAGGAGCCGGAAGCCCAAAAATGCTTGCTGGCATCGGTATACGCGCTGTTGTAAAGGCAAAGGTTGCCATCATCGTGAAGAAAGGCACATTTTGGCCCTACCCCAACCTGTGGCCCCGAGGACCAGATATTGGTATTGACATCCGGCGTCGGGCTGTTGTAGATGCACAAATTGCCGTCGTCGTGCAGATACATCACTTTAGGGCCCAGGCCAACCTGTGGCCCTGAGGCCCACATGATGGCATCACCGTCTGGTGTGGGGCTGCTGTAAATGCACAGGTTGCCGTCCTCAAACAAATACGCACAATAAAATCCATTGGGGGATTGCAGATAATCTCCCGCTTGTAGATATTGACCATTCTGAAGAAAAGCGCCTTTATTTGCCATGATTTTTTACTCCTTATAGGTGTCTAGATTTTTCAATAATTTTGTACAGCGGGGCGGGTTGGCCCCTTTTGCAAATTCTGATTCTAAAAAGGTGATAACGGCCGTTCCATCCACAAAATGATGTACTTCACCGCTGTCCACCGCTTTCAAGGTGAGCCGGAGAGCGCCGGTGGCTTGCCCGCGCCAAACCCGTAAAACATATAGTTGGTTCAAATCATTTTTGCCCTCCATTACCAGAATCCTATGTTGCCTCACGGCCGTTTCCTATTTACAATCTCATCCTACCGTGATATGCGCTTACAAAGCGCTTACATTGCAAACAGTGTCCTCATGCTCACCATTCAATTGCTTGGTTCCTTACAGTTGGACATCGATGGCGAATCCGTCGGTTCGTTCCGCAGCAGCAAGGCATTGGCCCTGTTTGTTTACCTGGCCCACACGGGTCAACCACATCCGCGCGAAGTACTGGCGGATCTACTGTGGGAAAGCGGCTCTACCAGGCAGGCACTGTCCAACTTGCGCACAGTGCTCACCCAGCTGCGGCCGAAATTGGGGGAGTATTTGTTGAGTGATGGCTCCACCCTGGCCTTTAACCAGGCGCAGGCTTATTGGTTGGATACGGCCGTTCTCCAAACCGAACTCAACGCCATCCCCGCGCAGCTTGCCCCGCTCACCGCTGCCCGCCTGGAAGCTGCCCTGCAAAACTATCGGGGAGATTTCCTGGAAAATTTCCTGGTGCGAAACGCCGACCGCTTCAATGAATGGGTTATTATTGAGCAGGAGCGGCTGCGGCAGCGGGTGCTAATCGCCTCACAGCAGCTGGCGCTCTATTTTCTGGCGCAAAAGGATTACGCAGCCGCCGTCCAGACAGCAAGCCGCTGGTTGAGGATTGAGCCCCTGGAAGAGGCCGCCCATCGCACCCTCATGCAGGCTCAGGCACTTTCCGGGCAGCGCAGCGCAGCCTTGCAGCAGTATGAAACGTGCTGCGCCCTTCTTGACACCGAACTTGGCATTTCCCCGGAAGAACCAACACAAATGCTGGCTGAGCAAATCAGGGCGGGACAGCTCATTGCGCCGCTTGTGCACGAAGCCAGCACAGTGAACACCGCCAGCAAAACAGTGACCGTACCGGCCGAGGCAAAAATTTCGCACAACCTGCAATTCAGCCCGTTTACCTTTTTTGGTCGCTTGTCGGAGCAAAGCAACCTTGTCGCCCAGTTACAAAATGAGGCTGTGCGCTTACTGACCCTCACAGGAGTAGGCGGCATGGGCAAAACGCGGCTGGCGCTGGTTACGGCCGTTCAACTCCTCACCAACCACGCCGATCAATTTCCCGATGGCCTCTACTTCCTGCCGCTTACGGCGCTGGATTCCGCCAACCAGATAACCACAGCGTTGGCCAGCGAGCTGGAAATCCCGCTCAAGCCAGAAGAAGCGCAGCCGCTTTTAACCCAAATTACGGCACACTTGCAGTCCAAAAAGATGCTGTTGATTCTGGACAACCTGGAACATTTGCTCGATCATGGCGGCCGGACTTTTGTCCAGACGCTTCTGGAAAACATGGCAAACGTGAAGCTGCTGATCACCTCCCGCGAGCCGTTAGAGGTAGATGGTGAAACAGTTGTGCAGCTTGATGGCTTGACGCTGCCATCGGATACGGCCGTTGCCCTCAATGCCCCCGCCGCCCAACTGTTCCAGCAAGCAGCCCGCCGTGTCCAACCCACTTTTAGCCTCGCCCCCGCCGAGGCCCCTGCCCTGCGCCAACTGTGTCATTGGCTGATGGGATTGCCGCTGGCCCTGGAACTGGCCGGTGCCTGGATTGACACGCTTAGCCTGCCCGAAATGGTGGTCGAAATTGAGCAAAACATCGACTTCTTGGAAGCGTTAAGTGGAGACATCCCCAATAGACAGCGCAGCCTGAGCGCCGTTTTTAATGCCACCTGGCAGCGGCTTAGCCCAGCAGAACAAACGCTTTGGCCCCGACTGGCACTATTTAAGGATGGCTTCACCTTTGCCGCCGCACAAACTGCGCTCGATGCTTCCCGTCCTCAACTAGCCCGCCTTGTCAAAAAATCGCTGCTGCAATTTGACCGCAGCCACAATCGCTACACAATCCATGCCCTGCTACAGCAGTTTGGTCAGGACAAACTAGCCTTGGCTGATGCTGCCAGTGTTCAGGGGACGTTGGCGCACTATTACTGCACCTGGCTGGCCCAGCAGTTGCCCCATTTGTATGGCGGTGCCCAACAAGAAACGGCCGTTGCCCTCCTGGCCGATTGGCAAAACATACGTCAGGCTTGGTACCACGCCTCGCTTCAGAAACGCCTGGACTGGCTGGCAGCGGCGGCGGAACCGTTTAACCATTTTTGCCTGTGGCGCGGAGCGTACCTGGAAGCAGTTGAAGCTTTGGCGGCTGGACTGGTGGCGATTGAAGGTTTGGCTACGGCCGTTGCCCTCCGCCTGCGCGCCCATCTGCTTATCTGGAAAGCAGTCCACACTTATGAACTGGGGCAGCGACAGCAACAGCAGGAACTGCTGGCCGAAGCAGCAATAGTTTTGGCTCATCCCCTTCTGGACACGGATGAAGTCCGATTTGAGTTAGCCTTCTTGCGCCGTGAGCAAGCCAAGCAGTGGCGCAAATCCGATCCAGATCGCGCCATCATCGCCTACGAGGAAAGCCGCCAACTGTTCCATGAACTGGGTGAAACATGGCAAGAATCATTGTCCCTGGCCTGGCTAGGCGATATTGCTGGGCGCAGCCACGATTGGGAACGACTGGGCCAGTTGACCCAGGAGCTGCTGGCCTTGCAGGAACAAATGGGCGATGAGCGAGGCAAGGCGTTTTCACTGGTGCGGCTTGCGGCACTGGCTCAACGCCAGGGCAAATTAGCGGAAGCAGAAAAGCTAGTGCGGCAGATGTTAGCTATTGTTGAACCGCTGGGGGAAACGCGTTTGGTGAGTCAGGCGCTACACTCACTGGGCACAATTTTGCTACGCGGCGGCCATTTTTCTGCTGCAGAAGCAGCCCTGCGGGAAAGTTATGGGCTGGTTGAGGATGTCAATCAGGATCATGTGCTCATCAAAAATAATTTGCATATGCTTGGCTTTGCGGCGCTTTGGCAGCAGGACTTTGCGGGAGCAGAGCGGTGGCTGCGGCGCACGGTAACAGTAGGCGAGCAACATCAGGTGCCCACCACTATTGCCGACAGCCTTGGTTTTTTGGGCGAGGTACATCTGCTAACAGGCCAATTGGCTGCCGCCAAAGAGCAATTAACGACGGCCGTTAGTCTGGGCCAGGATGCCCAAAAGCGAAACGAGCAGCGTTGGTCCAATACGCTGGGGCTAGTTCATTTGCATCTGGGAAAATATGAGCAGGCGTCAGTCCTGGCTACTGTAGCCCCAGACCGTGCAGATGCCAGTTTGCTCAAAGTAGGATTGCTGGCGGTGGCGGAACGGCCGTTACCAGTCCGACAAAAATCGCTGGAAGAACATATCATCACGGCGCAAAAACTAGGCAGCCGCCCTAACTTCCCAGACCTGGCACAAACATTGGGGATGGCGGCCATTGCCGCTGCTCATCTAGAATTGGTAGATCACGCATGGGAATGGAGTTGCGAGGTATTACAAGAAGCGATTGATACTCGGATATGGCCCCTGCTGCTCCTTAGCCTGGCAGCACTGACCCGGCTGCAATGTCTTGCTGGCCAGCTAGAGGATGCTACACAGCTATTGGCGCTGGTTGAAACCTTTCCGCTTGTCAAACATTCGCGCTGGTTTGCACAAGTGCTGATTGAACCAGTAGCAATAGCCGTTCAATCCTTACCGCCTGGCCAGCGAGCCGCTTTGAAGGCAAAAGGGCAGCGATTGGATATGTGGGAAACGGCCGTTGCCCTGCTAAAACAGCTAGCTTGAATAAGACGGCCGTCTACATGAAAAAAGTCCCGATGAAAAATCTCACCGGGACTTTTTATTAAACCTTGTCACTAGGGCCGCATATAATCAGGTATGGGTCGTGGCACCACAAGTTGTTGTCCAGCATAAATGCCTTTGTAGTAATAATAGTAGTAGTAGCCATAGCCATAGTAGTAATAGGTATACAGCCCGTTTACACGCGCCAGTTCCGATTCGGTGATGTTATACATAGCTGCAATGCTGGCTAATGTTTCACCAGCTGCTACAGTATGGGTGCTAATACAGGGTGAACCCAGATAGG
This sequence comes from Promineifilaceae bacterium (SeqCode), assembly GCA_050292445.1. Taxonomy (GTDB): domain Bacteria; phylum Chloroflexota; class Anaerolineae; order Promineifilales; family Promineifilaceae; genus Leptofilum. The sequence goes on from JBNKLQ010000130.1 coordinate 9,487, forward strand.
GTCCTGCGCTGCCAATGTCCGTAATGGTTAATTTCTGGCCAGGATAGATCCTATCTGGATAGGGAATTGTGTTGTGGCTACGAATTGCTTGAACCGTCGTGCCATAGCAGCGGGCAATTTGCAGGAGCCATTCACCCTGGACAACGGTATGGGTGGCTGATGAAGGAATGGATGTCACCTTAATGGTTGCCGTTGCTTGCCCACACAAATTACTACTGTCACAAACTTCGTAGGTAAACGTATCTGTTCCTTCGAAGTCGTTATTTGGCTGGTAGACGAAGCTGCCATCACTTTGTAAGGTTAAGGTCCCATTATCTGGAGCTTTGACTGGCAGTTCCTTCGCCTGCAAACCATCGCCCAGATCGTTGGCCAAAACATTTTCTTCCAGGCGTCGATTAACCAGAATCTCATAATTGTCATCAACAGGAATTGAACCGCCAATCATGATGGTAACAACGGCCGTTCCACAGGCAGCCGCTGCATTACAGGCTTCATAGGTAAAACTATCTTCCCCTGTAAAGTCGGTATTGGGCGTATAGGTGAAGTCGCCATTCGCTTGCAATTGTACCGTACCATTAGCAGGTGGGGCTGATGGTACTGCCGTAGCAGTTAGACCACCTAAATCATTACTGAGGACGTTGTCAGAAACGGCCGTGTTCTTAAGCGCAGAATAGGCATCGTCATTTACCTGAAATTCCTGCACAACCACGGTCACTTGTGCGCTGTCACACACATTCCCTGCGTTGCAGGCAGAATAACCAAACGTATCACTGCCAGTAAAATCTGCATTGGGTGTATAAAGAATTGTGCCATCCGCCGCTGCCGTCGCCGAACCATTGGTTGGTCCCGGATTCACTGCATCAAGCGACAAGCCGTCCCCAGTGTCATTTGCCAGCACAGTGATGGATACGGCCGTATTCACCATCGTTTCTGCTGAATCGTCATTGGCAACTACAGGGGATGGCTCAACATCAATGGTGACATTTGCTTCAGCACAGGCAGCATCTGGATCGCAAATTTCATAGCGGAAACTATCTGTGCCAGTAAATCCAGCATTGGGTACAAAAGTAAATGTTCCAGATGGGTCAAGCGACAAAGCTCCGTTAGCTGGCTCAGTAAGAGGAGGTAGGGAGACTGTCAATACATCCCCATCAGGGTCAGAATCGTTTACGACAACACTGTCTGAAACAGATGTGTCTTGAATCGTGGAAAAGCTATCCTCAATAGCCACTGGTGCTTCATTCTGATCGCGAAAAAAAGCATACCACAATAGAAAGATCAATAAGATCAATAACAGCAAACCAACAATAAAGAGAACTACATTTCTCATCAGAATACCCTCCTTTTATTAACGCAAAAGCGATTTCCTTGAACAACACTGGATTACAGTAGACACACTTGGAGCGCCGCCAATATCAAGTTAAAGCGAACCAGTAACCGAAATAGTATCACTTGGTTATCATGCTGGTCAAGAAATCAAAGCAGCTGACCGGCTTTTTGAGGGTGCAACAACGGATAAATGCCATCTATTTTTAAGAATCCAAGGGGAAATGGAGGGGCAACATAGCGTAAGAAACCATAAGACTTGCTGTAAGGAACCCAACCTAAAATAGTGAAAGTAAATGAAAAAGTATCTGTATTTAAGAATACTGGGGTAAATCAATGACACCTGTAGCGACCAAATCTACACTCAAACAAACAACAGAACAGTCTCCAACCATCACCCGGCTACCCCACACACGACGCAATGCTCAACAAGCCAATCGTCGCTTAAAAGCTCTCCTCGATTACGCGATAGTTATCCCTACATTACTGTTAATCTGGCCGCTCTTTTTGGTTTTGGCCATTGCTGTTAAGCTGGATTCACCTGGGCCCATCATTCATCGTCGGCGCGTTTTGGGGCGAGACGGCCGTATCTTCGACGCCTTCAAGTTCCGCACCATGTACGTCAACGGTGATGAGATTCTGGCCCAATATCCCAAGCTGAAAGCAGAGTTGAACCAGAATTACAAGCTCAAATGTGACCCTCGCGTAACCCGCGTTGGCACTTTGTTACGCAAGTTCAGTCTAGATGAACTACCCCAGTTGTTCAACGTTTTGGCACAAGATATGTCCATTGTTGGACCACGCATCATCGCTCCCGATGAAATCACCAAGTATGGTCGTTGGGGCCAAACATTGCTCACCGTCATGCCCGGTCTGACTGGTTTATGGCAGGTAAGCGGCCGTTCCAATACCTCTTACGATGACCGTGTTCGGCTGGACATGCACTACATCGACAACTGGTCCATCTTCCTGGACATCAAAATTTTGTTCAAAACCATCCCTGCCGTTATGAAAGGGGATGGTGCTTACTAAACTCAATTACGAAAGATTCCCTGATTCCTCCCCAACCCGAAAGCCCCTGCATTAGCAGGGGCTTTCATTTTTAATACCAAGGTAGCAACAAAAAAGCTCTCTGAAATTCAGAGAGCTTTACCTTTTAGGGGTTACAAAACTTAGCGTTGCCGCTGGGCTTTGCGTTGACGACGAACCGCTTTTTTCTTTTCGATGCGTTCCAGCTCGCTTTTGGAAACGAACCAGCGTTTACGACGCACATCTGCCAGAACTTTGCTTTTAATCACCGTTTTATTAAAGCGACGCAGCAGCTGTTCTTGCGATTCGTTAGAACGTAATTCAACTTTTGGCAGTGTTCTCACCCCCTTTTGGGTTTATTTTATCAAAACAAATGTCTTGTGTGAGTAGCAATCGCTACACCATCCTCAAGTGTACCTGCTAGAGAAAATTACGCAAACAAATGACAAGTTTTCATCTTACAATGCTAAATAATCCCGCCCTTGAAGCCGTTCTTCTATTTTTTGCCAGATTTGATCCAGATGTTCTTCATACCGAACATAATTCAGGTTATTGGTATCGATGGTCAAAACCGCACTGCGAGAAAAGTTCGTAGACCATTCATCATAAAGTTCGTTTAACTGTCCCAGATAAGCATCCGCAATGGTTTGCTCATATTCACGGCCACGCTGAGTAATACGCTGGCGCAACGTAGGCACAGATGCTTTGAGATAAATCACCAAATGAGGCGGCGTCAGCACAGTAGCCAACGTCTGGTATAGGTCAAAATAGCTTGTCCAATCCCGCTCACTCATGTTGCCTTGAACATATAGATTACGGGCAAAAATCTCAGCATCTTCATAAACGCTGCGATCCTGAATGATGGCATTTTGACGCTGTAGCAAGTAATGGTGCTGCCGCAAGCGGCGCGACAGAAAAAAGACCTGGGAATGAAAACTCCAGCGGGCCATATCTTCGTAAAAATCTGCCAGATACGGGTTTTCGGTCACGGCTTCATAAACCGGTTCCCAACCGGTACGCTCGGCCAATAGCTTCACCAACGTGGATTTGCCGACGCCGATATTGCCTGCAACAGTTATGAAATACTTAGGCATTTATTAATTCCTTTCTGTTTTGTACGTGAACGGCCGTTTTGCGTCGCCCCATTTTCCTTGCCGTGCCCAATCACATACTCTTCATGAATGCCTTTGAGCAGCTGCCAGGCAAGCTGCGCCTGCACAAATTGCCATGTGGCCAGGGAAAATGGTCCTCTATTGACCGTATCGCCATTGACCACCACGCGATCTGGTCGCCAGGCGGCCAAATGTTCTGTAACGGCTTCCAACGCAGGTAAGTTGCCATGAATGTCCGATAAAACTGCAATTTTCACGGGCCAATTGTACTCGTTTTTAGGAGAGTAAAAAGTAGCAGAAAATGACACCTGCATACACAAAACCAGCCGTGGTGGAAAGTAAAACCAACCGCTCAGAGCGGGGTGCATCTGGCTGACGCCAAAAGCGATGCAGCAATGCAGGCAAGCCGATGAGACCAAAGGGGAGCAAGAACCAGGGAATGGTACCGTTTAGAACAGAAATTAAAGCGATGAGGAGGCAAACGGCCGTTGCCCAACGCAACCCCCGAACTACCTGCTGCCGACCCAACCTGGTAGTAAATGTCCCGCCTGCCTGTAAATCAACCACAAAATCGCGTACCTGCTGTTCCAATTGAGCCGTAAGAGACGCCAAAGAAAGAATGATCAGTAAAACCCAATCGAGCAGTCCCCAGCTGGCCTGAACCAGTATCATGCAGATTAAATAAGGAAAGGTTTGCACAAACAGCGCGTGAATGATGATATCAAGACCGGGGCGCATTTTAAAGCGCAGTGGCGGGGCAGAGTACGCCCAGGCCACAAAGCAGCTTACTCCCCAAAACAACCAGCCTAATAAGCCAAATTGAGCATAAGCAATTAAAACGCCAACAAGCAGCAAGATAGAAAAAAGAACGACAGCCCAACCGGATACCGGCACATGGACAAAAAAGTTTCGTGCCGCTTTTTGCTGATCCAGCGCATCAAAGGGCGCGTCAAAATAATCATTTAGAGCAAACGCAAACCAGTAGCCCACGCCAACAGCCAAAACGAGTACGGCCGTTTCCCAACGAATCGCCCCATGAATCAACAAAGGCAGTGAAGCAATAACCAAGGCCACTTGCCAGGCATCCATATGATTGCTAATTAATTTTAGAACAGTTCTTTTGCGGGATAAGTATGCACGATCTTGAGCCATAGATTGCTGTGATGACGAATACTGGTGGCTCAGGTAATAGTGACCACAAGCCAAATTAATTTCCCGGTGGCAATAACTCATTCACCGTTTTGATCAATTTATCAGGCATGACGGGTTGCGGCAAATATCTGTTTGCGCCAGCGGCCAACCCCTCCCGAATGCTGCCACCATCGGCGCGGGCGCTCACGATAATGATGGGAAGGCCAGCCGTTTTGGGATTTTGGCGCACCCGCTCGCACACAGCAAAACCATCCATACGCGGCATCATTACATCTAGCGTCATTAAATCAGGCACTATGTTTTCTAAAGACAACAGCGCCTCAGTGCCATCAGCTGCCTCAGCCACACCAAAGCCAGCGCGCTCCAAAATCAAACGCAATAACTGGCGCTTCATTGGATCATCATCCACCACTAAAACTGAATATCCCATGATCATTTGCCTCGTAAAACAGTATTTGCCACTCAAGGAATAAAGCGGCTCGTTTTTCTATTTTAAGAAATAAAAATAACAATATATCTATATGTTCTGATAATGGTTTTATGATATGGGCAATGTAGTGGCAGCAAATTTGTTACGCGTATTTTCTATGGAATGGTCATTATACAATAAAAAAGACAGGCGTCTTCATTATCTCATCTTTTTCCCATTCTGATCAGCCTAGCACAATCTGGGAGCCAGTGACCGTTTTGCGCACCTCAATGCGATTGGGAAAGGCGTCGCGCAGCTCATCGATGTGAGTAATGACCAAAATGCGCTGAAAATCGTCTTGGATAGTGTTGATGGCTTCGATGAGTCGCTGACGACCGTTTGGATCCTGGCTGCCAAATCCTTCATCAATCACCAGGGTTTGCAGCCGTGCCCCGGCCCGCTTGGCCAGCAGCTGGGACAGAGCCAGCCGGATGGCAAAATTAACCCGAAACTGTTCGCCACCGCTGTAATTGTCATACGGCCGTTCCCCAGCATGGTCCCGAATACGAATATCCAACGTTTCGGCCAGGGCGTCCCGGCTTTTGAGCTGGCGCTGTGTCTCAAACGAGACCGTCATCTCACCGCCAGTCAGACGATCCAGCAGTTCATTGGCCCGCTCCTCAATTTCTGGCAGCGCCTGTTCAATCAGCAGCGCCTGCACACCGCTCTTGCCACACGCTTTTTCCAGCAGCTTCAGCCGCTGAATCTGTTGGCTAACGGCCGTACGCTGCCCAGCCAACTCTTTTTGCCGCTGGCGCTGATCGCCCAGCACCTCCAGCCGATTTTGGGCCACAGCCACCTTCTGGTTGGCCGCAATTTGCTCCTCGCGTAAGGCAAACACCTCTTTTTCCACGCCGCGCAGGTCGCCGCCATCGGCCGTCATTTGCGCCAGTTCGGCAACGGCCGTTTCATGCTGTTCCGTCAGTTCCGCCAACGACTCTTCTTGCTCGGCAATGCGCTTGCTGCCTTCAGCCAAGGCATCTTCCAGCGGCTTGACGGCCGCTTCCGCCCGCCGCAATTGCTGGTATTGCTCTGGCACCTCGGCCAACGCCTGTCGCGCCTCGCGGGCCGTGCCGTGCGCGCTAGCATCGTAGCCCAATTGAGCCAGTTCCGCGTTCAGGCCCGTCAGAGTGGCTCTGGCTTCGGCGGCATAATCGTCGCTTTCCAACTGCTGCCGCACCGTGGCTAACTGATCCTGGCCCGATTCGGCCCAATCGGCCATGAAGCGATTGAGCTCGGCCAGACGGGCTTCATCGTTGGCCAGGCGCTGCTCCTGCTGACGGCGTTCATTTTCCAGGTCAGGCTTGTTTTGTACGGCCGTTCCCAGTTCAATCACTTGTTCCCGCAGCTCTGCCAAATTATCTTCCGCCAGCACCACTTCCAATTCGGCCAGTTGCGCCGCCTCGCCGGCTTCCCACTCAGCCAACTGCTGGCTGATTTCACCCAGGCGGGCCTGCGCCTGCGCCTGCCGCGTCTGCTGGGTTTGCAGCGATTTTTCCAGCTGCGGTCGCTGAGCCACAGCACGGTCCAGCGCGGCAATCTGGCTGGCAAGCGTCTCGATGGTTTGTTTATTGCTGCGGAACCGCTCGCCCATCCCCGTGCCTTCGGTTTGCAGCTCAACCAACACCTGGGTCCGGTGGTCTGCCGTGAGTTCCTGGCCGCACAGGGGGCAGCTGCCGCCAGTTTCCACCTCCAGCTGCTCGATGCGCGTTTTCAGGCGGTTCATCTGCTCTTT
>JBNKLQ010000131.1:0-16305 GCA_050292445.1 Promineifilaceae bacterium (SeqCode)
GCACTGTGGGTGGAGATTATCGATTACACCAATATTCCCGGCTACAACCCGGCCGTCGTGCGCAGCATCCCGGCCAACCAGAGCGATCATTGGCGGACAACGGCCGTTTGCCAGCAGCGTGGTCAATTTTCGTTAGGCCCCTGGGCCATCCGCAGCAGTGATCCGTTTGGTTTGTTCCAAATGATTCACTTCTATACCCAAACCGAAGAAATCATCATCCATCCGCCAATACATGGCCAGTTGCCCATTCCCCTACCCACTGGCACCAGCAGCGGGCAGACACGGGTGCGCCTGCGCAGCTGGCAGGCTACGACCAACGCCGCCTCCGTGCGCGATTACCAGCACGGCGATCCGCTGCGCTGGATTCATTGGCCCATCTCAGCCCATCGGGACAGCTTATTCGTGCGCGAATTTGATCAGGATGCCACGGGCGACATCTGGATCTTACTGGATTGTGAAGCAGTAGTGCAGTTAGGCAGTGGGGCAGATCGAACTATTGAACAGGCGGTGCTGTTGGGGGCCTCGCTGGCGGCGCGGGCAGTGCAGCAAAATCGGGCAGTGGGATTGGCTGGATACGGCCGTTCCCCCCAAATCGTCTACACGGGCAATGGTCAAGGGCAGCAGTGGCGCATCTTGCGGGCGCTGGCGCTGCTGGATGCTGATGGGACGACCAACCTGGCCGTTGCATTGCAAGATTTGGGTCGCATTGCCAAGCGGGGAACGGCCGTCATCATCATTACCCCCAGCGGCGTGGCAGATTGGCTACCAGAATTGGTGCGTCTGGCCCAACGCGGTGTAGAGAGCAATGTAGTGTTGCTAGAAAGGGAAAGTTTTGGTGGCGAGGGAAACAGTGTAGGATTGGGAACGGCCGTGCGGCAGCTCGGCTTTCCCTGCCAGGTCATTCACCAGGGAGAAGTTGGCACGCCGCTGGAGGAACAGCAACGGCGCGGCTTCTGGGAGTTCCGCGTCACCGGTACGGGCAAAGTGGTGGCAGTGAAAACGCCCGTGGCACAGCAGGAGTAAATTCCCGAACCGCCTAACTTCGAATAGAAACAGAACGCTGAATTGCCTAATTTTCCTGATCAGGGCTTTCAGGCAAATCAGCGTTCTATTTTCTGAGGAGGTGTTTTGATGGCAGAATTTATAGACAAAACTGTGATGATAACCGGCGCATCGGGCAATTTAGGCGAAGCAGCAACACGGGCGTTTGCTGAGGTGGGGGCAAAACTGGCACTCATAGACCGGCATCCAGAACAGGTAGCCAAATCATTTCCAGAATTTGCCCAACAAACAGACCGGTTTCTGGTAGAAAATGTAGATTTGACGAAACAGGAGGCGGTTACGGCCGTTGTTGAAAAAATCGTCGCTAAGTTTGGCCAAATCGACGTACTGATACACACGGTCGGTGGCTTCTTTTCTGGCCCGCCGCTGCACGAAACACCATTAGAAAAGCTGGATTTCATGCTGCTGCTCAATGCCAAAACAACCTTCATCACCAACCAGGCCGTTTTGCAAAAGATGGTGCCGCAAGGCAGTGGCAAGATTATCAACATTGCCGCCCGGCCTGCATTACAGGGCAACAAAAATATGTCGGCCTACAGCGCAGCCAAAGCGGCCGTTTTGCGTCTGACCGAAAGCGCGGCGGCGGAGGTAAAATCGTACGGCATCAACGTCAACGCGGTCTTGCCTGGCACCATCGATACGCCACAAAATCGGGCAGCCATGCCCAAAGCCAACACCGGCAACTGGGTTAAACCTGAATCGCTGGCCGATGTGATTCTCTTTTTGGCCTCCGCTGCGGCGCGGGATATTCATGGCGCGGCGATTCCGGTTTACGGGAAGTCATAGTTTTAGTGGCTAGCGGCTGGTGGCTCGTACAAGCCACCAGCCATTAACAAACTATCAACAATTTCACAAAAGGAGCAACATGACAACACAAAAAACAGCTATCGTGACCGCCGCAGGAAAGGGAATGGGGGCCGCCATTGCCCGCGAACTGGCCGCATCAGGCTATAATTTGGCGCTGCTCTCAGCCTCTGGTGGGGCAGTGGCCCTGGCCGAAGAGCTGGGTGGCTATGGTCTGACAGGGTCAGTCACGAGCAATGATGATTTGCAAAAGTTGGTTGAGGGGGCGATGGAGCGATACGGCCGTATTGATGCCGTCGTCAACAACACAGGCCACCCCCCTAAAGGACAAATCCTGGAAATTCCTGACGAAGATTGGCACAAAGGGCTGGATTTAGTGATGCTTAACGTAGCCCGCATGTCCCGACTGGTCACGCCAATCATGATCGCGCAAGGCGGTGGGGCAATCGTGAACATTTCCACCTACGCCATCTTTGAGCCAGATACAGCTTTCCCGGTGAGCGCCGCCCTGCGGGCCGCCCTAGCAGGCTACACCAAGCTGTACGCCGACGAATACGCCAGCCAGGGCATCCGCATGAACAACGTCCTGCCGGGTTTCATCGACAGCTACCCGGAAACAGAAGAAAACCTCCAACGCATCCCAACAGGGCGGTACGGCACGGTAGCCGAGATTGCCCAAACGGTGCATTTTTTGCTCTCTGACGGGGCAGGCTACATCACCGGGCAGAATATTCGGGTAGATGGCGGCATTACTCGATCAGTTTAGAGCCGACGGGTCAATTTTACATAACAAGAGAAAGAGGAACACTTTACCATGACCAAGCAACAATTTGATGTCATTTTTGTGGGTGCAGGGGTAATGGGCTGCGCCATTGCCACTTACCTGCTGCGACATGACAGCCAGCTCAGGATTGCGCTCCTTGAGAAAGATTTAACCTATAAACATTCCTCGACCATTTTGTCTGATGGCAACAGCCGGGTGCAGTTCAACATTAAGGAAAACATCCAAATGTCGCAATATGCCCTGGAGGTGCTGGAAACTTTTGCCGACGATATGGAAGTTGATGGGGAAAAACCGGACGTGGCTTTTCGGCGGCAGGGCAATTTGTTCCTCACCGACGAAGCGGGCCGCGAGGAAGTGGAAGGCGGCCTGGCTTTGCAGCAGCGTTTGGGCTGCAGCGTCGCCTGGCTAACGCCGAACGAAGCCAGAGAATTGTACCCGCTGCTAAGTGAGGATGAATCGCTGTTTGCCGGGGCTACATTTGGCCGGGACGATGGCACGATGTCGCCCCAGGCAGTGCTGGATGCGTACAAAAAGAAAGCGGTGGCCCTGGGGGCAGAATTAATTCAGGCGGAGGTAACGGCCGTTCACTACCAATCGAACCAGGTTACCGGGGTTCAGCTAAACAATGGCACCGTTTTGCAATCAAACGTTGTCGTCAACAGCGCCGGAGCTTGGGGTACCCAAATTGCCCAAACCTGTGGTGTGGAGATTCCTATGCAGCCGGTGATGCGCCAGGTGTACATTGTGGAAACGGCCGTTCGACCTGAAAAGATCCTCCCCTTGCTGCTGCTCCCGTCTGGCACCTACATCATCCATGAGGGGCACGGGATTTTTATGACGGCCCATTCCTTCCCCGATGATCCCGTCACCACCACGGATTTCAGCTGGCAGCGCCACAAATTTGAAGAGCGCATCTGGCCCGAACTGGCTGAGTTTTTGCCTAAGTTTGAGTCATTGCGGATAAAAGACGGTTGGGCAGGTTTGTACGCCGTCAACACCTTTGATGGCAACGCGATTTTGGGTGAGTGGCCAGAATTACACGGTTTTTACCTGGTAAATGGTTTTTCTGGGCATGGCTTCCAGCAGTGCCACGCTGTGGGACGTTATCTGGCTGAGTGTATTTTAGGTCTGCCTCCCTCGCTAGATTTATCGATCTTCTCACCGCGCCGCATTTTGGAAAACACGCCGGTGTTTGAGAATAAGCAAAAGATTATTTAAGCAGGGGCGAGGCAAATGGGTAACTCCTTCGCAAAACAAAGCGGACATATCTCCATCTGCCTCGCCCAGTAAAAGTGAGAAGTAAAAAGTGGCTGCTGCGCTTAAGTTTGTAATTCGGCGAGCAAGACCAAGGGAAGGCTGGCTACCAGTGCTCCTGTTGGTGGCCATTGTGTCTTGCTTAAATGCGGCCGTTCTCGAAGCTACCTGGGTCCCGGAAGACGGCGTTGTGATTCCGGCAACGCTGGGCGGGCTGTTGCTGGGCACGATTTTGGCCAAACGGCCGCTTTCTACCCTGTTTGCCTGGATTTTGCTCACATTGTACGGAACACTCATCTCTGTGATCGTGCTGGCTGATTTATGGCCCTCCTGGGCAGCCTTGGGCGGAGGATGGGGAACGCTACGGTTGTATTGGTTGCAAAATGGCGCGCTGTTTTTAGACAAAACAGGAGGGTGGGGAACGGCCGTTTTCAGTGGGCGGAGCAGTCAGGAAACGGTGGTTTTTGCGCTGGGGCTGGGACTCATCGGTTACTTTCTAACTGCTTTTACCAGCTGGCAAATATTTCGCCATTATCGGCCGCTGGCTGGCCTGGTGAGCATGGGTCTAGCGCTGGCCTTTAATGGCTATTTTAGCGGGGTGCAAATTTGGTGGATTGCTATGTTTGTGGGTTTGGCCGCGCTGCTAACGGCCATCATGCATTTCACAGCGTTAGCTAATTCCTGGGATGTGCATCAGGTCGATTATTCTGAAGAAGTACGTATCGATCTATTTATGCATGCCGTGGCGATTGCCACATTGTTGCTGGCTTTGGCCATTTCCCTGCCCAGCTTTAGTATTCGTCGGCTGGTGCGTGCCTTTCAGCAGCAGTCCGCTGTCCAGCAGGCAGAAGATTTGCTAGAACGAACCTTTGCCGGCGTAGATAACAACGGTGGGCAGCCCCGTGGGCGAGATGGCGTGGGCGGCAGCGGCCTCTTGCCCCGAGAATTTTTGCTAGGTAATGCCCCAGAGCTATATGAAACAGTGGTGATGACGGCCGTTGTTCAATCCGAAATGAATTTGGCGGGCATGCACTGGCGGTCTTTGAGCTATGATGTATATACGGGTCGCGGTTGGGCCTTATCAGAGGAGCGCACGGAGCCCATTGCGGCCAATGTTCCGATTTCGCTGCCTGACGTTACGGCAACAACGGCCGTATCCCAAACCGTCCATTGGCTGCAAGATGAGCGTTTAGTCCGCTACACCTTGGGGCTGCCCCAGCAGTTTGACCAACCGGTAGAAACCATATGGCGGGGACAATCCGATCTGGTGCGAGTGAACGGCGCTGGCCCAACCTATACAGTGCGTTCGCAGCTATCACAGGCAACGCCAGACATGCTGCGTGAAACGGCCGTTTCCGACATTCCCCCGCAAATTTTGGCGCGCTATACTGCCCTGCCAGATATGCTACCTCAGCGCGTGCGCGATCTGGCCCAAGAAGCTGTTGGCAAGCTAGATAACCCTTACGATCAGGCCCGGGCACTGGAGCGATTTTTACGCCAATATCCGTATTCGCTGGAGGTCGAGGGCCCACCCAGCGGTGCTGATCCGGTTGATTATTTTTTATTCGAGCAGCAAACCGGGTACTGCGATTTTTATGCCTCGGCGATGGTGGTGATGGCCCGGGCCGTGGGGCTGCCAGCGCGCCTGGGCATCGGCTACACCATCCAGTCCACTGACGCCGATGGGGTTCAGATCATCTATCAAATTAACAGCCATTCCTGGGCAGAAGTTTATTTTGCTGATTTCGGCTGGGTAGAGTTCGAGCCAACAGCAACGTTTGCCACCGCCCACGCCGACCCCAATGCTGCCCCCACGTTTGATCAGTTTGAGGAACCAGCCCCAGGCACAGCCGACCTGACGCCGCCTTTACCCTCTGTTGAGGTGGAACGGCCGTTCCCCTGGACGCGACTCTTCATCTTGGGCTTGCTAGCAGGGTTGATTGGGTGGCTGTGGCGACGCGGGCAGTTGCCTGCGGGGCAGGATACCGTGGTGTGGAGCTACGGCCGTTTGCAGCAAAATGCCACAAAATTAGGCCAGCCACCCAGTCCCAGCCAGACACCACAAGAGTTTTTGGCTGCTTTTCAGCGCTATTTAGAGCGATACGGCCGTTTCCCCTGGCTCACAAAACGCATCGAACATATTCAGCCGCACCTGGCTAAATTAACCAGCCTGTACGTGCGTCGCCGCTATGCTGGTGATGAACAATCGGGCAGGCTAGCGGCATGGCAAAGTTGGCAAAATATGAAACGGCCGTTATGGCTGCTGCGCATTGTCAGGTTATTTGCCAAAAACAAAATATAAACTTGATGTAGTTGGAAATTTATAACCTGCATTCAGACGCCATCCACAATTCAAACCATTAACCTGATGAAATTTTTCATAAAACCTCTAAAAGTTTTACTCTTTCCACCGCTACAAGAATTTTCCCTTAAAACTGATTCCGCAGTGTTTTTAGACTTCATACGTGAACGGGTTGTAACCGCCTTACTGCGGCTTTGTGTTCTCTTTGGTTCAATTTCCGTCTTGGTTGGCACCATAGCTGCATGGCAAAAACAGAATTGGTGGGCAATTGTTTTAGGGAACCTTGCTTTCGCCGGTGTTCTATTTCTGACCTTACGGCGGCGAATTCATTATAAAGTTCGCGGTGCTTTTCTTATTATCTTCGCTTATCTCTATGTCTTTTTCTCATTATCAACCGAGTTGAACGAATTTTCCTATGTCCCACTGTTTACTTTTGTCGTTATGACAACTCTGTTAACCGGACGCTGGGGTGGTGTCATCGCGATCTTTGTCAGTCTGGGTACGCTGTTATGGGTTAATTGGCGTTTAACCACGGGAAACATCTTTCTCACGCAAGGCATGTCCAGCTTCAGTGCCCCATTCTCGGTTGTCTTAACTAATTATACAGATTGGATCTTCTATGCCGGAATCTTTTTGTTTACTTTTTGGATTTACTTTGATGGGTTTAATCTCGCCTGGAAACGAGAAAATCGAGCCATGCGGCTTCTCTACGAGGAACGCGATCGATTGGCGGAGGCAATTGCTCGCGAGCACGACCTGTTGCAGCAGCTTAACCAAACCCACCAACAAGAAATTGAGCTGAGTCGGCTGAAGTCACAAATTATTACGACGGTCGCCCATGAGTTTCGTACCCCGTTAACGGTTATTAACAATTCGGTTGAGCTCCTGACAAATTATTATGACAAATTTGACACGGACAAACGGGCCGCCATTCAGCAACGCATTGATGAATCCATTTATTACCTAACAGGGTTGCTGGAAGATACTTCTATGGTCAATAAAGCGTACACGCAGGATTTCCAGCCAAATATGATTTCTATGCCCTTGAACGGCGTTGGGCAGCGAATGAAAAAGGATTTGCTGCAAGAAACTAACGATCCGTCTAATGTGGTTTTTCAGTATGACCGGGAAGATGAAACGGCCGTTTGTCTGGATTACGATTTTGCCTATGGGATCGTCTCCTGCTTCCTTTCTAATGCCCTGAAATATTCACCACCCACTGAGTCCATTCTCATCACCCTGGAGCTGAAAGAACAGCTCTCTATCGCTGTGACTGACTCTGGCATTGGCATTGCCCCTGAAGACACACAGCAAATTTGGGAGATGTTTTTCCGAGGAGACAATACGCAAGAGCGACGCGGGCTAGGGTTTGGTCTGTATCTGGCCAGGCGGTTGGCTCAGGCAATGAATGGAACAGTAACGGCCGTTTCCTCTGGGCTTGATCAGGGCAGCACCTTCACCCTTCACATTCCTCGCCAGCCCTGTTAACCAATTGATTGCTTTTACAGCCGCGAATCTTTTACAATGTCGCCCACACTAACAACTCATTGGAGGCTGATTCCTCATGCTACAAAGCTTTGAATGTCCCAATTGCCAGGCGACGCTGGATTATAATGCCAACGCACGGGCGGTTACCGTGCGTTGTACCTACTGCGGCAGCACAGTCATCGTGCCAGATTCACTTCGCCAGCAGCGCAGCACAAGCTCTGGGCAAGAACAGGTATTGGCTGAGGTTGTGCAGCTGGTGAAAAACGGCCGTAAAATCGAAGCCATCAAACGATTCCGCGAAGCGTTCAATGTCGGCCTAAAAGAGGCCAAAGATGTCGTAGACGCCATTGAGCGGCACGAGGATATTCACCTCGGCGGCACCTCCTTCCACACTGAATCGGTAGCCATCTCAGCCTACACCTCTACGCCATCTGTGCAAACTAGCAGTGGGCGAGGCGGCTGTGTCGTTCTGTTGATTGCCCTCATCTTAATTTTCATCGGCGCAGGAGCCTTCTTCCTCATTAATCCGGCAAGCCAAACGGACAGTATTATTGAACAAATCACCACGCTCACAGAATCACAAGTGGAAACCACCACTCGCGAAGATGATACTTTTGTTGTTGTTACCACCATTGAAGCCATTATTCCCGGCCAAGCGCAGGACGACTCTAACGAAATCCCAGAAGGCCCAGCGTTTGCTGAAGTTATCCTACAGTTTGGTGGGGAAGAAGGCATTGGACCTGGCTTTTTCAACGATACTCGGCGGTTGGCCATAGACGGCGAAGGGAATATTTACACGGGAGATTACAGTGACGGACGCATTCAAGTTTTTGACGCCGAGGGCAATTTTTTGGCCACCTGGAACGCTGGTGAAGCGCTTTATATGACCGGTATGACGGTGGATCGCAGCGGTACAGCATACATCATCAACGTTGATACAGTGGAAAAATACAACGGAATGAGTGGGGAATTTCTAGGCACGCTTGATTTGCCCGGCGGCCAGCGCACCTATTTTGAAACGGCCGCAACCGGGCCAGATGGCAACGTTTACCTGATAGCCGATGATCGGCTGGTGCGCCTGGACAACAGCGGGAATATCGTGCTGGACCTGGCCGACCCTTTTGCCAATGTGCCTGATTTTGCCACTACCCATAATGATGCCGCCATCGACGGCGCAGGCAACATCTACGTTTTGGGTAGTGAAACCATTTACAAACTTAACGCCCAGGGCCAGTTTGTGGACCAGATTGGCAGCAAAGGCGAAGCCGAAGACCAGTTTTTTACTTCACCCACGGCGATTGCTGTTGATGGCAAAGGGCGACTCTTTGTGAATGATTTTTGGGGTATTAAGGTTTTTGAAGGAAACGGCCGTTACCTGGCCATGATCGACTCACCCGGTGTCACCTTTGACATGATCGTCACCGATCAAAACGATCTCCTGGTCATGGACCGCAACGGGAACGAAGTGCGGAAATATCGCCTTAATCAGTAATCAGTGGATCAGTATTCAGTAAAAACAACCACTGAACACTGACCTACTGATTACTCAATCTGCTGCTTCTGCCTGCGCCTCAATCTCCGTCTCCGGTTCAGGCTCTTTCTCTTCCTCAATTTCTTTCAGCGTAATGCGGAAATAACCTTCGGCGTGCAGGTAACCAACTCGTTTGCCCGTTTCGGCCGTCCACTCACGCACCCGTTCTTCTGGGTCCCAATCACCTAGCTGGCTTGCATGCTTGCGTAAAGCGGCAATCTTAACGTCAACCGTCTCCGTAATATCGATGTACGTGTTGGCTTCACGCCGCCCAAACGATATATAAACGTAATTTACCTTGTGCGGTTCGTACCCTTCTTCGACCAACTCAGGAAATAGCAGCGGGGAATCACCAGAGGGGAAGACCGCTTCCAAAGCCACTTGCCCGGCATTGCGATGGTCTGGATGGTTAATGTAGCCGTCGCTGTAGAAAAATTGGGGGTCGCCGCACACCACCACGTTGGGTTTATATTGGCGAATCAGCCGGACCAGTTTTTTGCGCAGTTCCAGGGTAGGTTGCAAACGGCCGTCTGGTTCCCCCATAAACAAACAGCGAGCCACACCAGCCACTTCGGCTGCTTCGCTTTGCTCGCGTCGGCGAATTTCGGCTAATTTTTCGGCCGTCATACCTTCCTCGCGGCTGCCAATGTTGCCGTCTGTCAGCACGATATAGGTGACATCGCTGCCGTACCTGGCCCATTTTGCGGCCGTGCCAGCCGACCCAAACTCAATATCGTCGGGATGGGCAAAAATAAACATTGCCCGCTCGGGGATATACTCATTAGCGCTAATCATTGAATGACCTCCTCCTCGGGGATGGGCAATGGGGTAACGGTAAAACGACGGAACGCTTCAGCATAAGCCAGACCAACCTGCTTGCCGATGTTGGCCGCCCGCTCTCGCATCCGGTCAGAGTAATCCCTATCGCCCAGCTGGCTGCGGTGCTCGTACAGCGCTTTTAGCTTGGTGTCTATCGATTCTGAAATATCCTCAAAATGATTCAACTCCCGATCAGTGGTGATGAATACAAAATTCACCTTGTGCGGCTGAATCCCCTCAGCCTCAAATTCCGGGTAGAGCAGGCGCATTTCACACGCAGGGAAAACTGCATCCAACGTTGCTCGCGCCGCCGCCCGATGGTCGGGGTGGTTAAGTCGTTCACCGCGAAAATACATAGTGGGGTCGCCACACACCACCGCGTTGGGCTGGTGCTGGCGAATGAGCTTGACCAACTGTTTGCGCAAGGCTAACGTTGGCTCCAATGAGCCATCATCGTAACCCAAGAAGATGCAGTTAGTAGCACCAGCCACCCTGGCTGCGGCGGCCTGCTCCTTCCGCCGGATCTGCCCAATTTGCTCACGAGTCATGTCTGGGTCATGCGAACCAACATTACCGTCCGTTAGCACCACGTAGGTCACTTCGCTGCCATGTTTGGCCCATTTTGCGGCCGTTCCGGCCACGCTAAATTCAATATCGTCCGGATGGGCAAAGATAAACATTGCCCGCTCAGGAATATAACTACTCATTTTCTGTGCTTGCCTCCGTTGTAATTTGTCGTGGCGGATTATACCGGACTCAATTCCACTTGCGAATGATCGAAGGGACAGGTTCAGGAAGTAATCAGAAAAACTAGAACCACCTTACCTATTGTTTGTCGCGGAGGTTGGGAATGGCAAGCTACAATATTACTAGCAAACTATAAACAACAGAGATCGGTTGTGCTATACTTATGTCACCCCGCAGCACGAAGCTGATGCGACCTGCTGACCTGAAAATCGTTAACTTTTCTAGATCTGCTTTTTCTAAGCAGATTTTGTTTAGCGAGATAAGGATTGGCAAAACTTTATGGGCAAATAGAGATACGGCCGTTTTCCAAATTTCGCTCCTGTGCTGCTTGCCTACCTTAACTGCCCCGGCCTGGAAGAGAGGATACCCTATGACCTGGTACCAACAGGATATAGAATCAATCATTAATGAAATAAACAGCGACGCCAAAAGCGGCCTCAGCGCTGCGGAGGCCAAAAGTCGGCTGAATAAATATGGTCTGAACGAACTCATTGAGAAGGGGACCAAGAACCCGTGGCTTATCTTGCTAGATCAGTTGCGCGACGCAATGGTTATTATTTTGATCATTGCAGCCATTGTCTCTGGCTTTTTAGGTGATCTCAATGATGTGATTGTCATTTTGGCTATTGTTATTCTCAATGCCGCTATCGGTTTTTCCCAAGAGTACCGCGCCGAACAAGCCATTGCTGCCCTTAAAAAGCTGGCAGTCCCTACCGTGAAGGTGCGTCGGGACGGCCAAATTGCAGAAATTTCGGCCCGTGAGCTGGTGCCCGGTGACATCGTTTTGCTCGAAGCGGGTAATTTGGTTCCGGCAGACGGCCGTCTTCTGGAAAGCATTAATCTTAAAGTTGAAGAAGCCGCCCTTACCGGTGAATCCGAAGCGGTCTCGAAAATCGTTGACCCGTTGGATAACAAAGAACTCCCCATTGGCGACCGCACAAATATGATGTTTATGGGCACGGTGATTACTTATGGTCGGGGAACGGCCGCTATCACCGAGACCGGGATGAACACCGAACTGGGCAATATCGCCGAACTCATTCAGGGCGTAGAACAGGAACAAACCCCACTCCAGCGCCGCCTGGACGATTTGGGTAAAAAGCTGGCCTGGGTTGCCTTAGGCATCGTGGCCATTGTGGTTGTTACCGGGTTTATCTTCCGCGATCCCAACGAAGCATTGATTGATACCCTGGAATTGCTTTTCCTCACCGGCATCAGCATGGCCGTTGCCGCCGTCCCCGAGGGTCTACCCGCCGTAGTCACCATTACCCTGGCACTTGGCTCTCAACGCATGCTCAAGCGCAACGCCCTCATCCGTAAGTTGCCCGCTGTAGAAACCCTTGGCTCCGTCACCGTCATTTGTTCGGATAAAACCGGCACGCTCACCGAAAACAAAATGACCGTTACTGTTCTGGATGTAACAGACCACATCGAAACAATTGAAACGCTACGAGATGCCAAAGGGGCCATCATCGATGCGGAGCTAAAATCAGAACTGGCTGCGCATCAACGAGCGCAGAGCCTGCTGCTAAAAGCAGGTGCCCTGTGTAATGACGCCATTCTGCAAACCCGGGGGGGCGTTGAGCGAGCCATTGGCGATCCCACAGAGGGGGCGCTGGTAGTGGCTGCGGCCACAGTGGGTTACCGCAAGGAGGAACTGGACGAATATTGGCCACGGATTGATGAAATTCCTTTTACCTCCGAGCGCAAACGCATGACCACCATTCACAAAGTCAATCTTGAACATGACGATAGCGACGCTCCCTGGAGTGGATCGCCATATGTAGCCTTTACAAAAGGAGCCGTAGACAGTTTATTAGAGGTATCTGATCGCATCTGGACCGGCAAAGGGAAGGAATTTGAGCAGCTGGATGAGGTTTGGCGTAAACGTATTTTGGATGGCAATGCCAGAATGGCTGGTGAAGGGCAGCGTGTGTTGGCCTTAGCCTTCCGCCCCCTGCAAGAAGGAGATGAAGAGCGGGAAGACAATGCTATTCTGATTGGTCTGGTAGGGATGATTGACCCACCACGACCTGAAGTGAAAACGGCCGTAGCCACTGCCAAAGAAGCTGGCATTCGCCCCGTCATGATCACCGGAGACCACCCCCTCACTGCCCAAAATATCGCCAAAGATTTAGACATCACCCAAACAGACACGAACCTCACTGGCTATGAACTGGCCAAAATGAGTTTGCAAGAACTTGAAGATGTTGTAGAAGATATTTCTGTTTACGCCCGCGTCTCACCAGAACACAAACTCAACATTGTGGAAGCGCTGCAAGACAAAGGCCACATCGTGGCCATGACCGGCGATGGCGTCAACGATGCTCCCGCCCTTAAGCGGGCTGAAATTGGCATCGCCATGGGCATCACAGGTACCGATGTTTCCAAAGAAGCAGCCGATATGGTGCTGCTGGATGACAATTTCGCCACCATCGTGGCCGCTGTGGAAGAAGGCCGCAAAATCTTCGACAACATCCGCAAATTTGTGAAGTACACACTCTCCAGCAACACGGGTGAACTGTTTGTCATGTTGATTGGCCCGTTTTTAGGCATGCCACTGCCGCTGGTGCCCCTGCAAATTTTGTGGATCAATCTGGTTACCGATGGACTACCAGGCCTGGCCTTGGCGGTAGAAAATAGCGAACGAGGCATCATGAAACGCTCGCCTTTTCACCCCAAAGAGAGCATTTTTAGCCGGGGCATGGGCAAACAAATTCTTTGGATCGGATTTTTGATGGGCCTGGTTTCGCTGGGAATTGGCTATGCTTACTGGCTGCGAGACCCAAATGGGCCGTGGCAAACAATGGTATTTACCACCTTAACTCTGGCCCAAATGGGCAATGCCCTGGCTATTCGTTCCAATACAGATTCTATTTTTGAGATTGGTCTATTCTCGAATCGGCTCATGGTTGTGGCGGTGCTAATCACGTTCATACTGCAAATAGCGTTGATTTACGTGCCATTTTTGCAGGAGTTCTTCAGCACGGAGGCACTGTCATTGATGGATTTGCTCATCGCCCTGGGAACTAGCTTGATTGTGTTTGTGGCTGTGGAGATTTCTAAACGGTTGCAAAGGCAGCAAAAATAAAAGGCTCTCTGGCTATTTTTCTTTTGTGACCGGGCCAATGGGCACCTGAAGCTCCGTCACCAGGTCTGCAGCAGCGACGCCCTTGGCATGCACATTACCGGAAAGATGTAGTTCACGCAGCGGGCCAACGGGCACATGTTGAGAAGCAGCTACCCAGCCTAACAAGGTCAACACCGCAGGAATCATCTCCTGCAGATCACCCTCATAGATTAGACTGGCAACCGTTTGGTACTCTGGCAGTTGACGAAAGCGAACATCATCCGTCGTCATGGATTGGCGTAAATATTTGGGATGAACGGTAACGGCCGCTTCCACTTCTACATCTGCCTCTTGATACTCTTCCGCATGGTACAAAATCAGTTCAGGGTGCAGTGGCTGTACGCCCAACTTGGCCAAGCCAGTGTACACCTGCCGCGTTAGCTTTTCGCAGTAAAAGTCCATCTCGTGAATGGAGGGAACGATGGCTTTTACGCTGGCAACGGCCGTTGCCGGAACTGGTTTCACGACAATTTCATACGAAGACGGCCGTCCTTCTTCTTCCAAACGAGCCAACCGCGCCTCAATTTGCTGTAATCTCCAACCAGCTTCACTTATTTCCTGGCGCACCTCGCGCTGTTTAAGCAGCAGCATCCCCCGCATTTCGGCGACAGACAAGCCATCCTCTTTCTCCAGCAAATCAGCGATGTCTTGCAGGCTAAAGCCAAGTTCTTTTAGGGCAATTATGCGGTGCAGCTGCGAGAGCTGGTCCAGTGTGTAATACCGATAACTGGTCCATTCATCCGTGTGGCTGGGCACCAGCAATCCCAGCTTATCGTAATGGCGCAGCATCCGCGTAGAAACCTGGCCCAGCCGGGAAAATTCGCCAATCTTAAACATGCGAAGCCACCAAATGTAGATGCTGCCGGTACCACTCCACCGTTTCACGAATCGCTGCCTCGTGAGAGGTTACATCACTGCCAAACATTGCGGCAAAACGACTGTGATCCACCACAAATGGCTCCTCGAATTCATACATCATTTCTACCACTTCTCCTGCTGCCGGATTAAATAAACCGACCAAGCGCATCATCCATTTCCCAGCCGTGCGCGCCTTCACCGGGTGGCCAAGTTCAGCCTCAATGTGCTGAATAAACTGGCGGGGGGTGATGGTTTCTGCGCTGGGTACGTGCCAGAAACGGCCGTACGCGTCATCATGCTGGCTCAAGGTAAGCAAAGCACGCGCAAAATCCCGAATGTAGGTCAGGGTATGGGGCTGGTCCAAATCTCCAGTCAAATTTGCAGTTTTCCCCGTCAGCGCTGCCTCAAACAACATCTCACCAGCCATGGAATCGGTGACGCGCGGCCCATAAAAATCCGAAGCACGACCAATGGTGACCTGGCATTTGCCCGCTTCGTGCGCGGCCAACAACATGTTGGCCACCTGCGCTCGCGCCTGTCCTTTGCGCGTTTCAGCGGCGTAAGGCAGTCCCTCATGGATCGGCTTTCCGTCTGTAGGGCCATACATGTACAAGTTATCGCCAAAAACAAGCTTGATGTTTGGATGGCGTGAGACGCCCTCAATAACGTTGGCCGCCAGTGGCGGGAACTTCTCTGGCCACTGGTGATAAGCTGGCTGCATGCAAAAAAAGACAACCTCGGCCCCAGCAGTTACCTGAGCGATGGCCGCCGGGTCTTGGGCATCGGCCGTTTCCAAAACCACACCAGCCGGTAACGGTTCGTTTACCTTGCCACTGCGATTTACCAACTTCACCGGCAGCCCGGCGGCGACCAGCTCATCCATAATAGCCAAACCCAACTGACCTGTTCCCAAAATGACATGTTTTACCTGCTTGTCCATGATTAACTCCTAACTCTGTTTGTTTTGATAGTCAGAGCATACAGGTTGACACAGTGTCAAAGTCAAGGGAAATTTCAGGATTAATATTCAATGGGTTGGATAACGGCCGTATCAAACTCATCCAACCGCTCCGGCCCCAATTCCGTAACGATTGCCTGCACCTCGGCCGCATTGTCACGCAGTTTGGCAATGTTGACGCCGCGACAAACCGGCGGCAGGGGGTCCAGCCATTGGCGCAGGCGCAGTAGCATCTTCACTGCCCCGCGATAATTGCCCCGCTGAATCTGGTAGTAGGCAATCCCCACCTGCAAAATGCCGCGATACAGCTCCCGCGCCGGGCTTTGGTCCTGCCGCCATGCTTCTTCCAGGGCATCGTGGCATTTGTAATAATCCCCCTGGTTGAAGAGGGCAATCCCTTCTTTGGCCAGATCGGCCAGCGGTTCGGCGCAGCTGGCTGCCAACGCGTCGTGGTCTGGCGTACGGGCATATTTTTGCAATAACTTTGGCATGGCAGAAGTGAAGCGCGACCGGCCAACGACAAAGTTAGCGCCCAGCTTTTTGGCCGTTTGCATCGTCTCTTTGTCTT